>NZ_JBXUOV010000007.1:0-75152 GCF_057196585.1 Micromonospora sp. ATLC20 | reverse complement strand
CGCCGGGCCGTCCGCGGCCCCGCGCACCCGGCCTGCGCCCCTCGGCCGCGTAGCCACCTCCCGGCCCGCGTCGGCGGCCCGCCCTCCCCGGCTTCCGCGGCCGATTCCGTCGTCATCCGTCCCGCCGTGCGGCACGTCGCCGCCCGGGACACCCGGAATCGCCATCGAGGGGTCCACCCATGCTCGCCTTCGCACCGTTGCACTCCGCGGCCTCGGCCGCGGCCACCGTCGTCACCTGGCTCGCCGACGTGCTCGCCCCGCTCACCGGCGGCGCCGCCACGGCGGCCGCCATCGTCCTGTTCACCGTCGCCGTCCGGCTGCTGATCTCGCCGTTGACGGTGGCCCAGGTCCGCGGGGAGCGGCGCCGCACCGCGCTCGCCCCCGAGGTACGGGAACTCCAGCGCCGGTACGCCGACGATCCGGCCCGCCTCCAGAGCGAGCTGTTAGCGCTCTACCGCAACGCCGGGGCCAGCCCGGTCGCGGGTTGTCTGCCGGCGCTGTTGCAGGCGCCGTTCTTCCTTGTCATGTACCGCCTGTTCGCCACCGGTGACGGCGCGCCGCAGCTGCTGGGGGAGCGGCTGGCCGGCGTACCGCTGGGGTGGCACCTCGGCGACGGGCTGGCCGGCCCGGTGCCGTTGGTGTTCGGGGTGCTGCTGGCCGCGCTGCTCGCGCTGGCCTGGTGGTCGTCGCGGCGGATGCGCCGGGCGGCTGCCGCCACCGGCACGGTGGCCGGGACGCCGGCCGAGGGTCCGGGCGCGGCGGTGCTCGGGCGGGTGCTGCCGTTGCTGCCGTACGGCACGGTGCTGGTGGCGCTCGTGGTGCCGCTGGCGGCGGTGCTCTATCTGGTCACCACCACCGCGTGGACGGCGCTGGAGCAGGTGGTGCTGCGTCGGCCGCAGCCGGCGGCAGCCATCGACAAGCGTTGACAAATGCGGGGGCGGGCGCGTAGAAATCGCTCTCAGAGAGCGCTCTCCCGGACCCGTCCCCGCAGAGAGGCACCCCGAATGAACCCGATCCCGGCGGCTGCGGCCGCCTCCGCCACCGTGCCCCGATCACGCCGCCGGCTCGCCCTGGCCGCCGGCGTCCTCGCGCTCACCACCGCGCTCGCGGGCGTCTCGATGACCGCCCAGGCCGCCGTGCCCCCGACGCCGTCCGGATGGAACCTGGTGTGGAGCGACGACTTCACCGGCTCCGCCGGCACGCTGCCCTCGTCCGCCAACTGGATCATCGACACCGGCACCGGCTACCCGGGCGGCCCGGCCAACTGGGGCACCGGCGAGATCCAGACCTACACGTCCAGCACCGCCAACCTGGCCCACGACGGCTCGGGCAACCTGCGCATCACGCCGCTGCGGGACTCGGCCGGCCGCTGGACCTCGGCCCGGATCGAGACGGTACGGGCGAACTTCAAGCCGCCGTCGGGCGGCGTGCTGGCACTGGAGGGCCGGATCCAGATGCCGAACGTGACAGGCGCGGCGGCGTCCGGGTACTGGCCGGCGTTCTGGGCGCTCGGCTCGCCGTACCGGGGCAATTACCAGAACTGGCCGGGCATCGGCGAGTTCGACGTGATGGAGAACGTCAACGGGATCAACTCGGTCTGGGGCGTCCTGCACTGCGGCGTCGCGCCGGGCGGCCCGTGCGGGGAGTTCAACGGCATCGGCGCGTCCCGGGCCTGCCCGGGCAGCACCTGCCAGTCGGCGTTCCACACCTACCGGTTCGAGTGGGACGCCTCGATCAGCCCGCAGCAACTGCGCTGGTACGTCGACGGCCAGCTCTTCCACACCGTCGGGCAGAACCAGATCGGTGAGCCGTACTGGAGTCAGATGACCAACCACGCCGGCTACTTCCTGCTGCTCAACGTGGCGATGGGCGGCGGCTTCCCGGACGGCGTGGCCGGCTCGGCGACGCCCACCGCCTCGACCGTGTCCGGCCGGTCGATGCTCGTCGACTACGTGGCCGTCTACACCCGCGGCGGCGGGAGCAACCCGTCGCCGACGCCGACCACGCCGCCGCCGGGCGGGGTGCGCGACGCCTACGCGACGATCCAGGCCGAGTCGTTCAACGCGCAGAACGGCGTGCAGGTGGAGACGTGCGCCGAGGGCGGCCAGGACATCGGCTGGCTCGCCAACGGCGACTGGGCCCGCTACGACAACGTCGACTTCGGCTCCACGCCGCCGCGCGACTTCGTGGCCCGGGTCGCCTCCGGCGCGGCGTCCGGGGTGAGCGGGCTGGTGGAGGTCCGGGTGGACAGCCCGACCGCGCCGCCGATCGGCAGTTTCGCGGTGGGCAACACCGGCGGCTGGCAGACCTGGCGCTCGGTGCCGGGCAACGTCGGTGCGGTGACCGGCCGGCACACCGTCTACCTGACGTTCAGCAGCGGCCAGCCGTCCGACTTCGTCAACGTCAACTGGTTCACCTTCCGTCGCTGAAGCCCGGTCGAGACGCGGCCCGGACTCCCTCCGGGGTTCGGGCCGCGTCGGTGCTGGACAGAAACAGTTAACACTCCTAATAATAGGCGCACGTCGACGGTTGTGAATTCCTCTCCACCCCCGCCCGTCCCCTGGAGGACGCCGTGAGACTCCGCCCCCGCCTGGCGACGCTCGCCGCCGCGCTGACCACCGCCGTGGTCGCCGGTGCCCTGCTCGCCGCGCCGCCCGCCTCCGCCGCCACCGCGGCCTTCGTCCGCACCTCCAGCTGGAGCAGCGGGTACGAGGCCCGGTTCACCGTCACAAACGACAGTTCCGCCGCGATCTCCTCGTGGAACGTCCAGTTCGACCTGCCGGCCGGCAGCACGCTCGGCTCTTTCTGGGACGCCCGGCTGACCACCTCCGGCCAGCACGTCACCGCCGTCAACCAGTCCTGGAACGGCGCGCTCGCCCCGGGCGCCAGCACCAGCTTCGGCTTCGTCGTCAGCGGCACCGGCGACCCGGTGAACTGCACAGTCAACGGCGCCTCCTGCGCCGGCGGCAACCCCGGCAACCCGGGCGCGCCCGCCACCCCCGGCGGGCTGCGGGTCACCGGCACCACCGCGTCCTCGGTCTCGCTCGCCTGGAACGCCGTCTCCGGGACGGTCACCGGCTACCGCGTGTACGAGGGCAGCACCGTCAGGGCCACCGTCACCGGCACCTCGGCCACCGTCTCCGGGCTGGCCGCGTGCAGCGGGCACAGCTACACCGTGACCGCGTACAACGGCAGCGGCGAGTCGGCGAAGTCGGCGGCGGTCGCGGCCACCACCAGCGGCTGCACCGGCGGCGGCGGTGCCATGGCCGCCGCGCCCTACCTCTACCCGGGCTGGGGCGACCCGCCCGCGCCCGCCACCGTGATGGGCGCGACCGGGATCAAGTGGTTCACCATCGCGTTCGTGCTCTCCGGCGGCGGCTGCACCCCGGCCTGGGACGGCACCGGGCCGCTGACCGGCGGCACGCACGCCGCCACCATCGCCGCGATCAAGGCGGCCGGCGGCGACGTCATCCCGTCCTTCGGCGGCTGGAGCGGCAACAAGCTCGGCCCGAACTGCTCGACCGCCGCCGCGCTGGCCGGCGCGTACCAGCAGGTCATCAACGCGTACGGGCTGAAGGCGATCGACATCGACATCGAGAACAGCGACGAGTTCGAGAACGAGGTGGTGCAGGACCGCATCCTGGACGCCCTGAAGATCGTCAAGCAGAACAACCCGGGGATCAAGACCATCATCACGTTCGGCACCTCGACCACCGGGCCGTCGTACTACGGCACCCGGCTGATCAACCAGGCGGCGGCAAAAGGCGCCGGGATCGACGTGTTCACGATCATGCCGTTCGACTTCGGCGGCGGCGCGAACATGTACCAGAACACGGTGAACGCGGCCGAGGGCCTGAAGACCGCGCTGCGCAACGCGTTCGGCTGGTCCGACGCCACCGCGTACGCGCACATGGGCCTGTCCGGCATGAACGGCCTCTCCGACCAGCAGGAGCTGACCTCGCCGGCCACCTGGACGCAGATCCGCGACTGGGCCAAGGCGCGCGGCCTGGCCCGGTTCACGTTCTGGTCGGTCAACCGGGACCGGCCCTGCCCGGGCGGCGGCGTGGTCGCCAACTGCTCCGGCATCGCGCAGAACACCTGGGAGTTCACCGGCATCACCGCGGGCTTCTGAGCCCGCGCGGCGGTCAGCGCCCGGTGGTCACCGACTGCCGGGCGCGCCGCCGGCGCACCTTCTTCACCGCCCAGCTCACGATCATGAAGCCGAAGACGGCGAAGATCGCGTAGTTGAACCACTGGCTGTACCTGTCGACGTCCTCCCACCGCGACCCGAGGGCGAACCCCGCGCCGACGATCAGGGCGTTCCACACGCCGCTGCCGAGCGTGGTGAGCAGGATGAACTCGCCCAGCGGCATCCGGTTGGCGCCGGCCGGGATCGAGACCAGGCTGCGCACCACAGGCACCACCCGGCCGATCAGCACCGCCCACCGGCCGTGCCGCTCGAACCAGCGGTCGGCCTTCTCCAGATCCTCCAGGTCGACCAGCGGGATGTGGTCCAGCCAGCGCTTGAGCCGGTCCTCTCCGAGCGCCGCGCCGAGCCAGTAGAGCACCAGCGCGCCGAGCAGCGAGCCGGCCGTCGCGGCGACCACGATCAGCACCACGTTGAACCGGCCCTCGGCGGACAGGTATCCGGCCATCGCCAGCACGATCTCGCTCGGGATCGGCGGGATGATGCTCTCCAGCGCCACCAGCAGCGCCACACCGACCGCGCCGAGCGAGTCGATCACGCTCGCCACCCAGCCGGTCAGCCCGGTGAACTGGTTCGGGTCGACGTCCTGGGCCAGGGCCATGGCGGTCCTTCCACGCGAGAGCCGGAGATCCGAAGGTGTTACCCGGACCGGCCGGTGTCACACCTGTGACTCAGGCCTCCGGGTGCAGCGCGGCGTCCGCCGGACCCCGCCGCCAGCCGGTGAAGCGGACCAGCAGCCCGCCCCGGCTGGGCGAGCAGCAGTACGGCCCGGCCGACGCCTGCGCGGCCGGGTCGAGCGGTGCGACCCGGACCAGCCGCCACGGCTCGTCCGCGCACCGGGCCCGTACGGTGAGCGCGTCCCCGGCCCGGCTCACCCGGACCGTCACCTCCCGGCCCGACCACTGCGGCACCGGCGCCACCGACCAGTCGGAGAACTCGTCGGTGACCACGGCGCCGACCTGCGGCGCGCCGTCGCTCACCTCCACCCCGGCCTTGGTCCACCGCCGGTCGTCCACCCGCACCAGCACGCCGGCCTGGTCGAACTGGGCCGTGTAGTCGAGCACGAACGACACCTCCACGGCGCTGTCCACGCCGAACGGCGCGAGCAGCGCCGAGCCGTCGTCGTGCACGAAGCCGTAGCTGGTGCGCCGCCAGAAGTCGCTGCCGCCGCGCGGCTCGACCAGCAGGCCGCCGTCTACCGGCTCGGCTCGCTCCGGCGGGTTCAGCCAGGTGCCGGCGAACCAGTCGTACGCCTCCTCGCTCATCGGAGCACCGTACCGGGTTTGCCGTCGCGCGCGTTCGGAGAAGTAGTCCTCGCATGGGTGACAGGTGGTATCAGGAGGCGGTCGTCTACTGCCTCGACGTCGACACGTACGCGGACTCCGACGGCGACGGGGTGGGTGACTTCCAGGGGCTGATCGGCCGGCTGGACTACCTGGCCCGGCTCGGTGTGACCTGCCTGTGGCTGAACCCGATCCACCCCTCGCCCAACGAGGACGACGGGTACGACGCGACCGACTTCTACAACGTCGACCCGCGCCTGGGCACGCTCGGCGACTTCGCCGAACTGCTGCACCAGGCGAGCAACAGGGGCATCCGCGTCATCATCGACCTGGTGGTCAACCACACCTCCGACCAGCACCCGTGGTTCCAGTCCGCCCGGTCCTCGCCGGACTCGCCGTACCGGGACTGGTACGTCTGGGCCGACCACGAGCCGGCCGACCGCCACCAGGGCATGGTGTTCCCGGGCGAGCAGCACGAGACGTGGACCTACGACCGGACCGCCAAGGCGTGGTACTACCACCGCTTCTACAAGTTCCAGCCGGACCTGAACATCGAGAACCCGAAGGTCCGCGCGGAGATCAAGAAGATCACCTCGTTCTGGCTCCAGCTCGGCGTCTCCGGCTTCCGGATGGACGCCGTGCCGTTCATCATCGAGCGCACCGAACCGGGTAACCCGAACTCGCCGAAGGACTTCGACTTCCTCACCGATCTGCGTCAGCACGTGCAGTGGCGGCGCGGCGACGCGGTCCTGCTGGCCGAGGCGAACGTCGAGCCGGACGAGCTGCCCGTCTACTTCGGTGACGGCAGCGGTTCGGGCAACCGGATCCACATGCTGTTCGACTTCATGCTCAACGGCCGGCTGATGCTCGCCCTGGCCCGTGAGGACCCGGAGGTGATCATCGAGGCGTTGCGCGACACCCCGAAGCTGCCCACCGGCGGCCAGTGGGCCACGTTCCTGCGCAACCACGACGAGATCGACCTGTCCCGGCTCACCGCCGACCAGCGCAACGACGTGCTGGCGAAGTTCGGCCCGGACGAGAACATGCAGCTCTACGGCCGGGGCATCCGCCGCCGGCTGGCGCCCATGCTGGGCAACGACCGCCGGCACATGGAGCTGGCGTACTCGTTGCAGTTCTCGTTGCGCGGCACTCCGGTGCTGCGCTACGGCGAGGAGATCGGCATGGGGGAGGACCTGTCGCTGGACGGGCGCGACGCGATCCGTACCCCGATGCAGTGGTCCTACGCCGACAACGCCGGCTTCTCCGCCGCCGAGCCGGAGAAGCTGGTCCGCCCGGTGATCGACAAGGGCGAGTACGGCTACCAGAACGTCAACGTGACCGCCCAGCGCAAGGACCCGCGGTCGCTGCTCGGCTGGTTCGAGCGGATGATCCGGACGCTGCGGGAGGCGCCGGAGACCGGCTCGGGCAGCACCACCCACATCGACGTGCCGATGCCGCCGGGCGTGCTCGCGCACCGCGCCGACGGGCGTACCGGGACGATGGTCTTCCTGCACAACCTGGGGACCGAGGACGTGGAGGTGGACCTGAGCACGCTGGCGCCGGAGGCGGACCTGCCGATCGACGTGCTCAGCGACCGCAACTACGAGGACGTGGGCAAGCTCGACCGGCTCAAGCTCGCCGGGTACGGCTACCGGTGGATCCGGCTCTGCCGGGGCCACGATCGGTAGGCGTGGACCCGGTCAGAGCCAGCCCCGCGCCGCCGCCTCGGCACCCGCCTGGAACCGGCTGGTCGCCCCCAGCCGGTCGATCAGGGCGGCGATCCGCCGGGTGGCGGTGCGGGCACTGACGCCGATCTGGCGGGCGATCGCCTCGTCCTTCAGCCCGGCCCGGAGCAGCCGCAACAGCAGCAGCTCCTCGTCGCTGGGCCCGTCCTCGACCGGCGGCCGGTCGCTTGTGAGCGGCGTGCCCTGGTTCCAGTACACGAGGAACAGTTCGATGAGCGCGTCGAGCAGCCCGGACGGGTGGATCAGCGCCAGGTTGTCGTAGCCGTCGCCGGTGAGCGAGACCACAGCCACCCGCAGGTCCACGATCCGGAGCTTGAACGGCAGGCTGGGCAGCATCCGTGCCTGTTCGCCCGCCTCGCTGAGCCGCACCAGCAGCTCGAACCGGCCGGGCCGGTACATCGAGTCCGGGCAGTAGACGGAGCGGAGATCCACCCCCTGGGCGACCAGGCTCGCGGTCATCGCGGCCTCCGCCTCGTTGGTGCGGGGGACACCGGCGATCTCCGTCCGGTACGGCGGCCGGTCCAGCACCCAGAAATGGGTCCGGATCGACGTGGTGACCTCGTCCATCCGGGCGGCGACCGCCGCGCCCGTCACCACCTCCACCCAACGTGCCGGGTCGCTCAGCCGTGCGGTGCGAAACAGGTGGTCGAAGTCGCCGATCGCGGCCTGTACGCCGTTGAGCGCCGTCTCGTGCGCCAGCCGCCGCCGGGCGACGAGCGTCGTCAGGGCCGCCTCCGGGCTCACCGCCTCGTAGTGGCCGGGTGAGATCCGCCGCACCAGGCCGAGTCGCGCCAGCCGGGTGACGGCGGTGCGTACCCGGGTCGGTGTGGCTGCCAGCGCGTCCGCGCTCGCGGCCAGCGGACGCCGGGGTTCCGCCAGCAGCAGCCGGTAGACCCGCTCGTCGAAAGCACCGACGCCGAGCGCGCCCAGGACCGGATCGGATCGCATCGCACCTGCCTGTTGCCGTTGTTCCTCCACCGTGGCGGGTTCCGCCACGTGGCCGAAGAGGACACGAAGATATCTCGACTTGGATCCCTGCCAGGACGTTCACTACTTCCCATCCCAACCGGTGACCCTGCCGGGCGGGACCGGATCTGATCACCCCTGGTTCCCGGAAGAGGAGCAATGGCCCGTAGGTATCGACCATCCTTCCGCTACGGCGTCGCGCTGGCAGCCACCGCGCTGGCGGTCACGTTCAATCCCGTCCCCGCATCCGGTCAGACGACCCCTCCGGCACCGGCGGACGTGCTGACCGCCCGTTCCGGCGGCACCGTCGGCACCTATGTCGTCACGCTCACCGAGAAGCCGCTCGCCACCTACGAGGGCGGGGTCGCCGGGATCGCCGCGACCAGGGCCGCCAAGGGCGGGAAGGTCGACGTGGGCAGCCCGGCCGCCCGGCGCTACCGCGACCACCTGACGAGCCGGCACCGCGAGGTGGCGCGCAACGTGGGCGCGCAGGCGCGGCGCAGCAACTACGTCGTCTCGAACAGCTTCGTCGCCGACCTGACCCCGGCCCAGGCGGCGCGGTTGCAGCTCAGTGGCGACGTGCTGTCGGTCTCGCCGAACAAGGTCTACACGACCACTGACGACCGCAACTCCGTGGACTTCCTCAAGCTGTCCGGCCGCGACGGCGTGTGGTCGAAGGTCGGCGGCACGGCCGAGGCCGGCAAGGGCGTCGTCGTCGGCGTGCTCGACACCGGGATCTGGCCGGAGAACTCGTCGTTCGCCGCCCCGGCGCTGGGCACCACCGCGCCGACCACCGCGGATCCCTACCGGCCGTACCGGGAGGGCTCGGCCACCGTCATGCGCAAGGCCGACGGCGGCACGTTCCGGGGCACCTGCCAGACCGGCGAGGAGTTCACCGCGAGCGCCTGCAACGAGAAGATCATCAGTGCCCGCTACTTCGGCGAGGGCTGGAAGCAGGCCGTTCCGCCGGAGGAGCGCGCCGACTACGAGTCGCCCCGCGACGCGCACGGGCACGGCACCCACACCGCCGGCACTGCAGCAGGCAACACCGCGGTCCCGGTCCGTGAGCGCGGCATCGACTTCGGGGCGATCTCCGGAGTGGCGCCCGGGGCCGCGATCGCCGTCTACAAGGTCCTCTGGAACGACACCGACGGCGGCGGCAGGGGCACCACAGTCGACATCGTCGCCGCTGTCGACCAGGCCGTCGCAGACGGCGTCGATGTGATCAACTATTCGATCGGCAGTTCGTCCGAGTCGAGCCCGGGGGACGCGGCCAAGCTCGCCTTCCTCAACGCCGCGTCCGCCGGCATCTTCATCTCCTCGGCCGCCGGCAACAGCGGACCGTCGAGCAGCTCGCTGGACAACACCACGCCGTGGGAGATGACGGTCGGCGCCAGCACCATCGCGTCGTACTCGGCCAGCGTGAAACTGGGCGACGGCACCCTCGTGAACGGCACCAGCACCACAGTCGCCACGACGTTCGGCCCGAAGCCGCTCATCGCGTCCCGGGCCGCGAAGGCCGGTGGAGCCACCGACGCGGACGCGGACTACTGCGCCCCCGGCACCCTCGACCCGGCGAAGGTCACCGGCAAGGTGGTGGTCTGCCTCCGGGGCATCATCGGTCGTACCGCGAAGTCCGCCGAGGTCGCCCGGGCCGGCGGCGTCGGCATGGTGCTGGGCAACCCGTCCGTCCAGGACCTCAGCGGTGACCTGCACGGCCTGCCGACTGTGCACGTCAACGCGCCCCACACGCAGACGGTGCTCGACTACGCCGCCACCCCCGGAGCGCAGGTCACGCTGCTGCCGACCGGCAACGACCAGCCGTACCCCCAGGTGGCGGCGTTCTCCTCGCGCGGCCCGTCGCTGAAGAACCAGGACCTGCTGAAGCCGGACCTCACCGCCCCCGGTGTCGGGATCCTCGCGGCCGTCTCCCCGCGCGGCGAGGGGAAGAACTTCGACTTCTACAGCGGCACCTCGATGGCCACGCCGCACGTCGCCGGCCTCGCCGCGATCTACCTCGCCGAGCGTCCGACCGCGACGCCTGCCGAGATCAAGTCCGCGCTGATGACCACCACCTACGCCACCAGGACCACCACCGGCGCACCGAACACCGACGTCTGGGCGCAGGGCACGGGTCACGTCGACCCGACCCGGATGCTCAACCCCGGCGTGGTCTACGACGCGTCGGCGGCCGACTGGCTGGGCTACCTGGAGGGCAAGGGGTACCGGACCGGCAGCGGGGTCGCCCCGATCGCCGGCAGTGACCTGAACTATCCGTCCATCCGCGTCGAGAACCTCTTCGGCACCCGGACGGTCACCCGCCGGGTCACCGCGGTCACCCCGGGCGTCTACACCGCGAAGGTCGACCTGCCCGGCGTCAAGGTCAAGGTGACCCCCTCGACGCTGCGCTTCCGCTCGGCCGGGGAGACCCGGGAGTTCACCGTCACGATGCAGCTCACCTCGGCCACCGGACCGGACACGATCCGCGGTGGGCTGACCTGGACGGGCGCCGGCACCACCGCGCGCAGCCCGATCGTCGTGACCCCGCACACCGCTACCGCGCCGGAGCAGGTGCAGGGCAGCGGCGCGAAGGGCTCGCTGAGCTTCGAGGTGACCCCCGGGCTGGCCAAGTTCCCGATCAAGGCATACGGGATGGTCGCGGGGCGGCCGGCATCCGACACCGTCACCCCCGAGGACATCTGGGGCAAGGAGTACGAGGTCTCGCTGGGCACCGGCACGAAGGCGGCCGAGGTCACCGTCCGCACCGACGATCCGCGGGCACAGCTCGGAGTCGTCATCTACCGCGTGGTGGAGGGCGTCGCGGAACTGGCCGACCTCTCCGATTACCCCGCGGCCGAGCAGCGGTTCGTCCTCAAGCCCGCGGCCGAGCCGTACCGCGTGGCGGTGGTCGTCTGGGGCGACATGGCGCCGGGCACCACTGCCACGCCGTACACGGTGCAGGCCAACGTGGTCACCGACAAGGGAGGAGTGGGGAACCTGACGGTGTCCCCGAAGAACCCCAGGGCCACGCCGGGAACCCCGCTGACGGTCACGACGACGTGGTCGGGGCTGCCCGGTGGGCGGCACACCGGCTACATCGAGTACGCGGGCGGCACCGGAACCGTGGTGAGCGTCAACTGACCCGCCGGTGAGCGCGGCGGGGCCGGACAGCGTCGTCCGGCCCCGCCGTCGCCGGCCCGGGTTAAGCTCCTCCGATCGAGCCACAAGTTACCGGGAGGTAAGCATGTCGGAGGAGCCCCGCGTCGCCATCGTCACCGGAGCCGCGCGCGGCATCGGCGCGGCGACCGCCCGCCGGCTGGCGGCCGACGGCATGGCCGTCGCCGTGGTCGACATCGACGAGTCCGCCACCAAGGAGGCGGTGGACGCCATCGGCTCGGCCGGCGGCCGGGCGCTCGGCGTCGGCGCCGACGTGTCCGACCGGGCCCAGGTCGAGGCCGCCGTGGAACGGGTCGCCGCCGAACTCGGCGCGCCGACTGTGCTCGTCAACAACGCCGGCGTGCTGCGCGACAACCTGCTGTTCAAGATGACCGACGGCGACTGGGACACGGTCATGGGCGTGCACCTGCGCGGGGCGTTCCTGTTCAGCCAGGCCGCGCAGAAGCACATGGTCGAGGCGAAGTGGGGCCGGATCGTCAACCTGTCCAGCACGTCCGCGCTCGGCAACCGGGGCCAGGCCAACTACTCGGCCGCGAAGGCCGGTCTCCAGGGCTTCACCAAGACGCTGGCGATCGAGCTGGGCCCGTTCGGGGTGACTGTCAACGCGGTCGCGCCGGGCTTCATCGTCACCGACATGACCGCCGCCACCGCGGCCCGGATGAAGGTCGACTTCGACGACCTCCAGAAGCACGCCGCCGCCGAGATCCCGGTCCGCCGTCCCGGCCGCCCGGAGGACGTCGCGCACACCATCTCGTTCCTGGCCAGCGAGGGCGCGTCCTTCGTCTCCGGCCAGGTCATCTACGTCGCCGGCGGTCCGAAGGACTGACCGGCCCGACCCGGCGCGGGCCCGCTCAGGCGGGGTCGCGCCGGGTGCGCCACAGCCAGAACAGGCCGAGCACCGGCAGCACCAGCGGCACGTAGCCGTAGCCGCTGCCGAAGTCGGACCAGACCGTCTCGTCCGGGAACAGATCCTTGTCGACGATGCTCAGCACGCCCACGCCGAGCACGCCGACCAGTTCGACCGTGCAGCAGGCGAGCGCGACCCGACGTCCGGTGTGCCCGGCGCGGGCCAGCCCGACCGCCGCCACGATGTAGATCAGCGCCGCCACCGCGGACAGCAGGTACGCCACCGGCGCCTCGTCGAACTTCGTGGCGATCTGCAGGCTCGCCCGCGAGGTCGCGGCGATGGCGAAGACGATGTAGACGGCGATCAGCAGCCGGCCCGGCCCGCGGTTGGTGGCGCGCTTCTCGTGCGCGGTCGTCGGGTCAGCCACCGAGGACCTCCCAGGTCTGCTGGAGCCGTACCGCCACCACGGGCGTGACCAGGCAGATCGCGCAGACGATGCCGGAGCCCCAGCGGGTCGGCTCCATCCGGGCCAGCACCCAGGCCAGCGGCGGCAGGCAGACGAGCGTCGCCAGGTAGCCGAAGAACGCACCCGGCTCGCTCGGCCGCTCGCCGCCGCCGAGCGCGACGAGAGCCGTCACGGTGAGCGCGAGCAGCGCCACCTCCAGCACGGCCAGGCCGACGAACTGGATCCGGTCCGGCGGCCGGTGGCGTACCGCCGCCACCAGGGCCCAGACGGCGAGCGCCAGCGAGATCACGATCGCGACCGTGGCGAGCGGCCCGTCCACCGGGGAGGCGGAGGCGGCCGCCGCGCTGGTCGTCGACACGGTGTCGTTCACCGGCACAGCCTACTAATCCGTGTAGTAGCGGCTCGCCCGCCGGGTCGTGGCGCGCCGGACGGGCCGGGGGACTAGCGTGGATCACGGTCCCGGCGTACGCCGGTGGCGGACGTCGACGGCAGGGGGTCGGGGTGCGGTTCGGGTTGTTCGGCACCGGTTACTGGGCGGCGGAGACGCATGCCGCGGCCATCGAGGCGCACCCGCGGGCACGGCTCGCCGGCGTCTGGGGACGCAACCCGGCGAAGGCGGAGGAGCTGGCGACCCGGCACGGCGTACCGGCCTTCACCGACGTGGACGCGCTCATCGACGCCTGCGACGCGGTCGCCGTGGCGCTTCCGCCGGACGTGCAGGCCGACATCGCCGTCCGGGCCGCCACCGCCGGGCGGCACCTGCTGCTGGACAAGCCGCTGGCGCTCGGCCTCGCCGACGCCGACCGGGTGGTCGACGCGGCACAGGCGTCCGGGGTGGCGTCGGTGGTCTTCTTCACCCAGCGCTTCCACCCGAACGTCACCGGGTTCCTCGCCTCGACCGCCGCGGCGGGTGGCTGGCAGCACGCCCGGGCCACCATGTTCGCGTCGATCTTCCAGCCCGGGAACCCGTACGGCGACTCGACCTGGCGGCGGGAGCGCGGCGCGCTGTGGGACATCGGCCCGCACGCGCTGTCGCTGATCCTGCCGGTGCTCGG
Source organism: Micromonospora sp. ATLC20 (assembly GCF_057196585.1). Classification (NCBI taxonomy): domain Bacteria; kingdom Bacillati; phylum Actinomycetota; class Actinomycetes; order Micromonosporales; family Micromonosporaceae; genus Micromonospora; species Micromonospora sp. ATLC20. The sequence goes on along the minus strand of NZ_JBXUOV010000007.1, from coordinate 61,406 downwards.
CCGGGTCACCCGGGTCGCCGCGATGGACGGCCCGAGCGGCCTGGTGCACCTGCTGCTCACCCACGACGGCGGCGCCACCAGCTCGCTGTCGCTCACCCTGGACGCGCCGTCCGAGGCGGTCACCCGGGACTTCGTCTTCTTCGGCGAGAACGGCACCGAGACCGTCCCGCCCGGCGACGGCAGCGCGCTCCAGGCGTTCGGTGCCGCGCTCGACCAGTTGCTGGAGGAGGTCGACGCGGGCACCCGCGACCACCGCTGCGACGTGCGGTTCGGCCGCGAGGTGGTGGCCGTGCTGGACGCCGCGCAGACCGCCCGGGCGCAGGGACGCACCGTCGACCTGTAGAAAACCGGTCGCCCGGGCCGGACCCGGTCGTTAGCGTGGCGGAATGTTCACGCATGCCCTGATCCGCGTGGCCGCCGCGCCGGCCGCGTGTGGGCTCCTCCTGGACGCCCGTCCGCGGTTCCGGCGCCCGGCCCTGGCCGGCCGGTACGCCGCCCGCGTCTGACCCGACCGCCGGTTCCCGACCCGCCCCGAGGGGCGCCGGTCGTGCCACCTCGCCGAGGTGGCGGTACCCGGGGTTCGTCCACGCCACCTCGCCGAGGTGGCCCGCTCAGGCATGCGCCACGTCCTGGCCACTGTCCAGGGTCGTCCGAGTCCCGATCCGCTCGGACCGCCCGCCCGATCCGCCCCACGCCGCCTCGACGGCGGGGGACACCAGCGCAGCGGTCCGTACCCGTCGCCGTCCGGCGACAGACAGGACGAACCCGTGGCGCCCCGCCGAACCACCGCACGCGACCGGTCCCGTCGCGTACTGTCCCAGAACTTCCTCGCCGACCCGGCCGCCGTCGCGCGGATGGTCCGCGCGGCCCGGACCGGCCCGGACGACCTGCTGCTGGAGGTCGGCGCCGGACGCGGCCGGCTGACCCGGCCGCTCGCCGCGCGGTGCGGGCGGCTGATCGCGTACGAGGTCGACCCGGCCGTGCTGCCCGAGCTGACGGCGGCCTGCGCTCCGCTGCCGAACGTCGAGGTACGGGCGGCCGACTTCCTGGCTGCTTCCCCGCCCGCGGGGCCGTTCTCGGTGGCGGGCAACATCCCCTGGTCGCTCACCGCGGCGGTGGTCCGCTGGTGCCTGGCCGCACCAGGGCTGGGCGCAGCGACGCTGCTCACCCAGCTCGACTACGCCCGCAAGCGCACCGGCGACCACGGCCGGTGGAGCCGGCTCACCGTGCTCACCTGGCCCGAGTACCACTGGCGGCTGGCCGGGCGGGTGCCCCGGGCCGCATTCCGGCCGGTGCCGGGGGTGGACGGGGGCATCCTGCGGCTGGAGCGCCGGACGACGCCACTCGTGGCGCCGGCCGCGCTGCCCGCGTACCGGCGGATGGTGGAGCTGGGCTTCGGCGGAGTCGGCGGCTCGCTCGCGGCCTCGCTGCGCGCGGGCCATCCCCGGTCGCGGGTCGACGGCGCGTTGCGGGCCGCGCGGATCGCGCCGGACACCCCGGTCGGGCTGGTCTGGCCGGAACAGTGGCTGGTGCTGTTCCGGTTGCTGCACGCGCCGGTCAACCGGCGAGCGTGACCAGCGCCTCGACCAGCTCGGCCGGGGTGTCGAACTCCTCGGCCGGCAGCGTGCGCAGCCGCTGGAGCGTCTCGGTGCTGGCGCCGTTCTCCTGGCCCCAGCGGACCAGGTCCTCCCGGGAGACCGGGTAGTCCAGCCCGGCCAGGAACTCCTGCAACTGCGCGCCGGTGACGGTCATGCCGCCCGGCTACCCGCTGGGCCCGGCGGCATGCCCGTGCCGTCGGGCCGCGGCGGCGGTTTGTCCCGGCGGGCCCCGGGTAGCCGCGGACATGCTGGTACAGCGGCTCGGCGCGCCGAGCGACTTCGACCCCTTGCTGGACCGCGTGCGGGACGCCCGGGTGGTGATGATCGGTGAGGCGACCCACGGCAGCTACGACTACTACCGGCTGCGCGAGCAGTTGACCCGGCGGCTCATCGCCGAACAGGGGTTCGACTTCGTGGCGGTGGAGGGGGACTGGCCGGACTGCGACCGGGTGCACCGGTCGGTGGTCGGCGCGCCGGGCGGGCCGGCCGATCCACTGGTCGCGCTGGAACGGTTCGAACGCTGGCCCACCTGGATGTGGGCGAACGCCGAGGTGGCCCGCTTCTGCCGCTGGCTGCGGGCGTGGAACCTGGAACGCCCCGAGGGGGAGCGGGCCGGCTTCCACGGGCTGGACGTGTATTCCCTCTGGGAGTCGATGCAGGCCATCTTCGACTACCTCGGTGAGGAGGATCCGGCCTCGCTGGAGGCGGCCCAGGAGGCGTACCGCTGCTTCGAGCCGTACGGCAAGCGCGTCGAGGAGTACGGGATGGCCAGCCGGTTCGTCTCCGCCCGATGCGAGGAGGAGGTGGTCCGGCTGCTGGCGCGTACCCGGGAACAGGCCGCCGCGGACGGCCCGGACCGCTTCTCGGCCTGGCAGAACGCGGAGGTGGTGGCCGGCGCGGAGCGGTACTACCGGGCCATGGTCGGCGGCGGCCCAGAGTCGTGGAACGTTCGCGACGTCCACATGGCCGACACGCTCGACCGGCTGCTCGACCGGTACGGGCCGGACTCGCGGGGCATCGTGTGGGCGCACAACACGCACGTCGGCGACGCCCGGGCCACCGACATGGCGGCGGACGGCATGGTCAACATCGGGCAGCTCGGCCGGGAACGGCACGGCCGGGACGCGGTGGCGCTGATCGGCTTCGGCAGCTGGCACGGCAGTGTGGTGGCCGCGCCGCGCTGGGGCTCACCGGCCGAGACGATGGTGGTGCCGCCGGCCCGGGAGGGTTCGGTGGAGCACCTGCTGCACGAGCTGATGCCGGACCGGGCGGTGCTGGTCTTCGGCGGCGACGACCAGCCGGAGTGGGTGACCGGCGAGGCGGACCACCGGGCCATCGGGGTGGTGTACGACCCGAGCTTCGAGTCCTGGGGCAACTACGTGCCGACCCGGCTGGGCGAGCGCTACGACGCGTTCATCTGGTGCGACGAGACGACGGCGCTGCATCCGTTGCCGGCGTGCGTGACGCCGGGCGAGATGGAGACGTACCCGGCGGGTGTGTGAACGGGTGGGGCCCGGACGGACCCCACCCGCACGGATCACACGTTCGCGTGCTGCTTCTCGGCGAGGTGGGCGCGCAGGCCCTCACCCTCGACGTCCACGTTGGGCAGGATCTTGTCCAGCCAGCGCGGCAGCCACCAGGCGGCGTTGTTCAGCAACGACATCACCGCCGGCACGATCGTCATCCGGACCACGAACGCGTCGATGGCGACACCGATCGCGAGCGCGAAGCCCATCGACTTGATGATCGGGTCCTCCAGGAAGACGAAGCCGCCGAACACCGAGATCATGATGAGCGCGGCGGCGGTGACCACCCGGGCGCCGTGCCCCATGCCGTTGATGGTGGCCTGCTGGGCGGTGTCGCCGTGCACGAAGTCCTCACGCATCCGCGAGACCAGGAAGACCTCGTAGTCCATGGCCAGGCCGAACAGGATGCCGATGAGCAGGATCGGCAGGAAGCTGACCAGCGGGGCCGGGGTGTCCAGGCCGACCAGGTCGGCCAGGTGGCCCTGCTGGAACACCGCCACGGTGATGCCGAACGTGGCCGCCACGGTGAGCAGGAAGCCCAGCGCCGCCTTGACCGGCACCAGGATCGACCGGAACACCAGCATCAGCAGCAGGATCGACAGGCCCACCACCAGCAGCAGGTAGACCGGCAGCGCGTCGGAGAGCTTCTCCGACACGTCGATGCCGACAGCGGTGACGCCGGTGAGCAGCACGTCGGCGTTCTGGATGCCGGAGACCTGCTTGCGGATGTCGTGCACCACCGTCTCGGTGGCCTCGTCGGTCGGGCCGGTCTTCGGGATCACCCCGATCAGCGCGGTACGCCCCGACGGGTCGACCTGTGGCGGGGCCACGGCCAGCACCCCGTCGGTCTTCTGGACCAGCGCGGTCACCTGCGGGATGGCGGCCTGGGTGTCCTGCGGCGAGTCGGCGGTGACCACGACCGCGAGCCGGCCGGTGAAGCCGGGGCCGAAGCCCTCGCGGATCAGGTCGCTGCTGACCCGGGCCGGGGTGCCCTCGGCGGCGGCGGAGGCGTCCGGCAGCGCCAGGCGCATGTCCTGGGCCGGGATGGCGAGCAGGCCGAGGCCGAGCAGGCCGACCAGGATCACCGGGATGCGCAGCTTGGTCACCCACCGCGCCCAGCGGAAGCCGAAGCCGGAGCGGTCCTCCGAGCCGGTGGTCGGGTCCTCGACCGCCTTGCGGTCGCGCAGCTTGCGCGGCAGCACCTTGTGGCCGGCGAAGCCGAGCAGCGCCGGGGCCAGCGTGATCGCCACCAGCACGGCGACGGTGACGGTGCCGGCGGCGGCCAGACCCATCACGGTGAGGAACGGGATGCCCACCACGGCCAGGCCGGCGAGCGCCACCACGACGGTCGCGCCGGCGAAGACCACCGCCGAGCCGGCGGTGCCGACCGCGCGGCCGACCGCCTCCTCGGGGGAGAGCCCGTCGAGCAGGTTCTGCCGGTGCCGGGAGGTGATGAACAGCGAGTAGTCGATGCCGACCGCGAGGCCGAGCATCAGCGCCAGGATCGGCGCGGTGCTGGTCAGTTCGACCGCGCCGCTGAGCGCGAACAGACCGGCCATGCCGACGCCGACACCGATCAGCGCGTTCAGCATGGTCATCCCGGCTGCCACGAGCGAGCCGAACGTGATCACCAGGACGATCGCCGCGACCAGCACGCCGATCGCCTCGGTCGAGCCGACCTCCGGCTCACCGTTCAGCACCTCGCCGCCGGGGGCGATCTGCCAGCCCTGCGCCTCGGCCTGCGCGCCGACCTTCTCGTACGCGTCGCGCTGCTCGTCGGTGACCTCGTCCGCGCCGCCGGCGAACTGCACCTGGATCAGCGCGTACCGGCCGTCCGGGGTGAGCGCCTGCGCCTGGTACGGGTCGACCGCGCCGACCACGCCGGGCAGCGTGGCCGCCTCCTCGGTGACCTGCTTGACCACCGCCTGTCCGGCGGGTGAGGTCAGCGCGCCGTCCTGCGGCGCCTTGATCGCGATGGTGCCGGTCGCGCCGCTGGCCGCCGGGAAGCGGTCGGCGAGCAGGTCGATCGCCTTCTGCGACTCGGTGCCCGGCATGGTGAAGTTGCTCGCCGTCGGGCCCTTCAGCGTGGCCGCGGCCAGGCCGAGTCCGACGAGTACGACGAGCCAGACGACGGCGACGAGTCGCCGCCGGCGCAGGGATGCCCGGCCGAGCCGGTACAGCAGGGTCGCCATGGACCTTCCTTGTCCTCGCAGGAACGGATCAGGTGGTGACTTCGAGCGCGCGGTACGCCACGGCGAGCAGCGCGGGTCGCAGCTGTTCGTCGGGGATGTCCAGGAACTCGCCGCAGGTCTCGGCGATGCCGGCGAGCACGACGAGCGCCGCGACGCGTGCCTCCGGACGGTCGGAGAAGCCGGAGAACGCGGCGATGAGCTGCTCGGAGATCTGCTGGATGTGGGCGAACGCGGGCTGCTGGAGCAGGTCGGGGAACTCTCCCCGGAGCAGCGCGATCTCCCGGCGGAAGCGGACCGCCAGGTCGACGAAGCCGTCTGCGGCGACGCGCTGGGCCTCGGCGCCGGTGTGCGCGGCGATCCGGGCGTCCAGCTCCTCCAGCACCGTGATGGCCGGGGCCATCAGCTCGCAGAGCAGGGCGTCCTTGCTGGCGAAGTGGTAGAGCACCGTGGCCTTGGAGCAGCCCACGTCGCGGGCGATGTCCTGGAGAGAGGTGCCCTTGTACCCGGTGACGGCGAACCGGCGAGCGGCAGCGGCCAGCAGCTCGTCGTGGGTGGCGGTGGTGGGTCGCGCCATGTCCTCCAGCATGCCTGACCGATCGGTCAGGTGCTGACCGATCGGTCAGATCCGCCGCGTGGCGTTCGCCACAGCGGCCTGTTTTCGCAGCTCAGGCCGGTGTTCCGGTCCAGTCGGCCAGCCATTCGCCGGACCAGGTGAGCGCGCCGGAGCGCAGGTCGGCGACGAGTCCGCGTACCCAGTCCAGCTCGGCGCGGAGCACTGTCAGCTGGTACTCGTCCTCGACCAGGAAGAGGCGGGGCAACTCCACGGCGCTCAGCGCCGCCTCACGCTCGCGCAGCCGTGCCTCGATGGCGCCGGCCCGCTCGTCGAGCCGCCGGGCCGCCTCCTCGGGCGGCAGGATCGGCAGGAACGACAGGGCGGCGGGGAACTCCGGGAACTCCCGGGCGGGGGTGGCGAGCGCGTCGGCGAGCCACCCGTCGAGCGTGCGGCGGCCGGCCGGCGTGAGCGCGTACACGGTGCGCTCCGGCCGCCCCTCCTCGCGCCTGGTCTCGGCCACCCGGATCAGCTCGTCGCGGCGCAGCCGCTCGATGGTCTGGTAGATGCTGTTGCGCTGCGCGACGTTCACCACGTCCTGCTTCTCGCGCTCCCGGATGAGCTGCTGCATCCGGTACGCGTGCATCGGCTCCTCGACCAGGAGGGCCAGCACCATCATCGCCAGCGGCGAGCGACGAACCGTCATGGCCCCACCCTAGGTGCCCCCTGTCGCGCCATAGTCATTTTATGTATAGTCATGACATGACTAAAGCTCTCGTCGTCGGTGCCGGACTGGCCGGCCCGGTCGCCGCCATGGCCTTGCAGCGCGCCGGCATCGACGCTGCGGTGTACGAGGCGTACCCGCGGGACGCGGTCGGGGTGGGCGCCTTCCTGACGCTCTCCGCCAACGGGCTCGACGCGCTGCGCGCGATCGACCTCGACGACCTGGTGGCCGGGCTCGGACACCCGACACCCCGGATGCTTATGCACAACCACAGAGGGCGCCGGCTCGCCGAGTTCGGGGCCCCCGGCAGTCGTACCGTCGGTCGTTCCGACCTCTACCGGGCGCTGCGCGACGAGGCGCTGCGCCGGGGCGTCGAGTTCGTCCACGGCGCCCGGCTGGCCGGCGCCGACCCGACCGACGGCGGTGTGACCGCCCGGTTCGCCGACGGCCGCACCGCAGACGGCGACCTGCTGGTCGGCGCCGACGGGCTGCGCTCCCGGGTCCGCACGCTGATCGACCCGGCCGCCCCCGCGCCGCGCTACGTACCGCTGCTGAACGCCGGTGGCTTCGCCCGCGGGCTGCGCCTGCCCGACGAGCGCGGCGTGATGCAGATGATGTTCGGCCGGCGCTGCTTCTTCTGCTGGATCGTGGTGGGGGAGGACGAGGTCTGGTGGTTCGCCAACCCGCCGCAGCCGGTCGAGCCGAGCCGGGAACAGCTCGCCGCGATCGGCCCGGACGAGGCCCGGACCCGGCTGCGCGCTCTGCTCGCCGACGATCCGGGACCGGCGACGCGGATCCTCGACCACACCGCGCGGATCGAGTACGGCTGGCCCACGTACGACCTGCCCTCCGTGCCGGTCTGGCACCGCGACCGGATGATCGTGATCGGCGACGCGGCCCACACCGCCGCCCCCTCCTCCGGGCAGGGCGCGGCGATGGCCTTCGAGGACGCCGTCCAGCTCGCCCGCTGCCTGCGCGACCTGCCGGACGTACCGGCCGCGTTCCGGGCCTACGAGCGGCTGCGCCGCGACCGGGTGGAGCGGGTGGTGGCGCAGGGGCGGCGGACCAGCACCACGAAGGTCGCCGGCCCGGTCGGGCGGCTGGTCCGGGACCTGGGCATGCCACTCGCCGCCCGCTACCTGGCGCGCGACGGCGGCGCCGCCCAGGCCTGGCTGTTCGACCACCACATCGACTGGACCGAGCGGGTACGGGACTGAGTCAGGCCGGTGGGCCGCCGTGCCGGCGGTCGTACTCGGCCCGGGCCGCGCTGATCGCCTCGCGGTGCCGCTCGGCCCAGCTCGTCAGCGCCACCAGCGACTCGTACAGCTCCCGGGCCATCGGCGTGGCGGTGTACTCCACCTTCGGCGGCACCGTGGGATGCACGTGCCGGTGCAGCAGCCCGTCCCGCTCCAGGTTGCGCAGCGTCAGCGTGAGCATCCGGCGGCTGATCCCCTCCACCCGGCGCTCCAGCTCGGTGAAGCGGATCGGGCCGGCCGAGGCGGCGATCAGGATGCCGATGGCCCACTTGCCGCCGACCCGGTCCAGCGCCTCCCGCACGGTGCAGGCGCTCGCCTGCTCCGCCGCGTCCGGTCCGCACCGCTCCGACTCCGCCTCACCCACGCCCCGATCGTCGCAGGTGCGGGACGGCGAGGCGCGCCGGGCACCGTGTCGGGGTTGCCGAGCCGGGCCCGGCCCGGGATGGTGGTCCGATGGGCGCCGCCGACGAGACCCGGGCCGGAGTGTCGCTGACCAACCTCGACCAGCCGCTGTTCGACGGCGCCGGGGCGACCAAACGCGACCTGGTCGACTACCTCGACGCGATGAGTGACCGCATCCTGCCGGAACTGCGGGACCGGCCGCTGTCGGTGCTGCGGGTGCGGCCCGGCCAGGAACCGTTCATGCAGAAGAACCTGCCGAAGTACACGCCCGACTGGGTGCGCCGCACCGAGGTGTGGGCGGAGGCGTCGCACCGCCGGATCTCGTACGCGCTCTGCGACGACCGGCGGACGCTGCTCTGGTTCGCCAACCAGCGTGCGGTGGAGTACCACCCGACGCTGGCCCGCGCCCGTGCGCCCGAGCACCCGTCCCACCTCGTGCTCGACCTGGATCCGCCGGAGGGGGACGCGTTCGGCGCCGTGGTGCGGGTCGCGCTGCTGGTGCGGCAGGCGCTCGCCGACGCTGGGCTCGCAGGCGCGGTGAAGACGAGCGGCGCCAAGGGGCTGCACGTGATCGTGCCGGTGGATCCGGCCACCACGGCGGAGGAGGCCGCCGCCGCGACCCGGGCGCTCGCCGCCCGTACCGAACGGCTCGACCCGGCGGCCGCGACCACCGCGTTCATCGTCGCCGACCGCGGCGGCCGTGTCTTCGTCGACTCCACCCGGGCGTACGGCGCGACAGTGGTGGCCGCCTACAGCCCTCGGATCCGGCCCGGCGCCCCGGTGTCGTACCCGGTGGGCTGGACCGATCTGGAGAGCGCGAGCCCGGCCGACTTCACCGTGCTCACCGTGCCGGGCCTGCTGGGGGACCGGGATCCGTGGGCGGAGGCGCTGCCCGCGCCGCAGCGCCTGCCGGCGGACCTGGTCGAGCAGGGGCGGACCATCCCGGTGGCCCGGGTGCAGGCGATGCACGAGGGCAAGCGCCGCGCGAAGGCCCGCCGCGAGGCCGGGTGACTCCGCTCCGCGTCAGCGACGCCGGGTCGCCGTCGCCGGTGGGCGCTTGCCCCAGGAGAACGCGATGAGCACCACGGCCAGCGCCCAGGTGACGATCATCGTCGAGATGGGGCGGGTCTCGGTGGCCGCGCCGACGAACCCGCCGATCGCGTAGCTGACCAGGCAGAGCAGGCCGGTCGCGGCGAGGCGCCCGGCGGCGCTGCGGCCCTCCGGCTCGAACACCCAGTCGGCGATGCCCTTCGTGGTGCGCAGCACGGTGCCGGTCTGGTACGACGTGGCGGTCCGAACGCCGAACGTGCGGACGACGAGCCCGCCGAGGATGCCGACCGGGAACGCCAGCAGCGCGGTCAGGATCGTGCGCTCGGTCAGCGAGTCACGCCCCGAGTCGAGGGACCGGTCCACCAGCCCCCAGAGCACGAGCAGCGCCAGCATGGCGAGCAGTTCCATGCCCGGTGGCGTGAGCGGGCCGGCCGGCCGGCGAGCACCTCGGCTGCCGCTTCGCGCAGGCCTGACGCACCGAGGGCGGCGTGTCCCGCAGGACCTCGTCGCGCAGCGCGATCGAGGCCAGCCGCAGGCCGGCGGCGGTGTCGACGAGGAACCCGCGTGCGATCAGCTCCTCAACCGTCGCGTCGATGGGCTCGTCCGGCGTGCTGCCGGTGCGTTCGGCCACCGCTTCGAGGAACCACAGGCCGCAGGGGGCGTCCGCGACGGCGACGCCGCGCAGGACCCACCGCTGCGCGGTGGTGAGCGACGAGGGTACGCCGGTGTGCATCTTGGGGCGGTTGGTCAACGGCGTCTCGGGCAACTGGCTCACCTTCGCAGGTGCTGGGTTCGGACCCGTTCACCGCGAGGTTAGCCAGCTCGCGAACTGCCCATCCGTGAATCGGGGACAAAGGTGAAAGTGGTTCGCCCGGCGCCGGAGCTAGATCATCCGGCGCCGTACCCGCCAGACCACCACGCCGATCAGGATCGCCGCGACGGCGACGAACACCGCCGCCTCGATGAGCTGGAACGTCCAGAACCGGTCGGCCGGGTGGTAGACCCCGAACTGCTGGACGCCGCGCGCGTGCAGGAACCGGTTGAGGTTGGTGCCGGCCCGGTCGGCAGCGTCCGTCAGCTCGGCGTACTCGGCCCCACTGAGCCGGCGTCCGGTGGCGTCGGCGTAGCCGCGTTCGATCACCCAGTCGGCGACGCCGGGCAGGTGCTCCGCCCGGTCCGTCGAACCACCGGCGGGAACCGGAGTCATGGTGGTGAGCGGGGTGGCGTACGCGGGACGGGCCAGCAGCGCCACAGACATCCGGGCGGCGAGGAACGCCCCGAACGCGACGCCGAACGCGGGCAGGCTGCGCCGCAGGATCGCCCCCGCGGCGGTGGCGACGCCGAACGCGAACAGCGCGTACGCCACCGGGACGAGCCCTTCCAGGTCGAAGGCGTCGTACTGGAACCGCCCCTCCCACGCGTCGAACGGCTGACGGAACCAGGTGAGCACCGCGGTGAACATCCCGGTGAGCGCGACTGTGACGCCGGCCAACGCCACGAGCTTGGTCGCCAGCCAGCGCATCCGTGGCACGGCCTGCGTCCACGCGAGCTGCCAGGTGCCGTCCTCCAGTTCGCGCGCGAGCAGCGGCGCGCCGAGGAACGCACCGATGAGCACGGGGACCAGGTAGAAGGCCGCCAGGAGGTTCTCGACGTACCCGTACTCGTCGTCGAGTCGGCGGAAGGAGGCGGCGCAGGCATCGCCTACACCCGCTTCTCCCGCACAGCGGGCGGGACCGCCCGGGAACAGGTCGTGGGCCTGCGTCCCGAGCACGAGCAGGGCGATGCCGAACGCGCCGACGAGCAGACCCAGGACGCAGACCTCGGTCCGGTGCTGGCGCCAGATCAACCAGGTCATGCCGGCACCCCCGACGTGACCGCGGCGTCCGGCTCGGACGGGCGGCGCAGGTACGCCAGCACCAGGTCCTCCAGCGCGACCGGCTGGGCCTGCCATCCGGGCGCGGCCGGAAGCCCGCCGTCGCGTACCAGCAGGGTCGTGTGCCTGTCGCTGTGGACGGCCTCCACGACGGCGCCGGCCCGGTCGACGTCGTGTGCCGTACGCGGGCCGACGAGCAGCCGGTGCTCGGCGAGGAGGGTGTCGATGTCGCCGGTGAGCGTGACCCGGCCCTGGTTGAGCACGACCAGGTGGTCGCAGACGCGCTCCAGCTCGTGCACGACGTGGGAGGAGAACAGGACTGTCACCCCGCCCTCGGCCACCGCGCCCATGAGGACCTGGAGGAACTCGTGCCGGGCAAGCGGGTCGAGGCTGGCCACCGGCTCGTCGAGGACGAGCAGGTCCGGCCGCTTCGCCAGGGCCAGAGCCAATGCGACCTGGGCCTGCTGCCCGCCGGAGAGCGTGCCGGTCCTGCGGTCGAGCGGGATGCCCAGCTTCGCCAGCCGGCGCTCGGCCAGTGCCTGGTCGAACCGCCTGTTGCAGGCCCGGCCGAAGCGGAGCATCTCGGCGACGGTGAAGCGCTTGTACAGCGGGTGGTCCTGGGCCAGGAACCCGATCCGGGACAGCGTCTGCGGGGTGCTCGCAGTGACGTCCCGGCCGAGGACCTCCACCGTGCCGGTGCTCGGTGCCAGCAACCCGACGACCAGGCGCAGCAGCGTGGTCTTGCCCGCGCCGTTCGGCCCGACCAGGGCGATCACGCCGCCCGCCGGCAGGGCGAGGGTGCAGTCGCGCAACGCCCAGCCCTTCCGGTACCGCTTGCCCACACCGTCGGTGCGCAACGCGAACCCGGTAGCTGTCACGCCACGTCCTCGTTCCTCGTCTGCCGGCGGACGGAGGTGAAGAGCGCGTCGACCGCCTCCTCGTCGAGGCCGGCCGCGTAGGCGCGGCGTAACCAGGTCTCCAGGCCACGGCGCAGCGACGTGTACGTCGACGCCGACATCGCAGCCGACTGCTGTTCGTTGACGAACGTGCCCTGGCCGGGCCGGCCGGTGACCAGGTTCTCCTGCTCCATCTGCCGGTACGCCTTGGCGACGGTGTTCGGGTTGATCGCCAGATCCTCGACCACCTCGCGGATGAGCGGGAGACGGTCACCTGGCTGGAGGAAGCCCAGTAGCACCGCCTGGCGGACCTGCTGGACGAGTTGCAGGTACGGCGGCACGCCGGAGTGGGTGTCGAGCCGGAAGACGAACACGATGCTCCTCACTGCTTTACTAGTAACGTAGTAAAGCAGTGGATCGATGGTCAAGGGAGCCGGCTCGCCCGGAAACGAAACGAGCCCGGCAGCCAAGGTGGCTGTCGGGCTCGCGGAGGTCTTCTGGTGCGGTTTCTTAGCAAGTGTGCCCCCGGCAGGATTCGAACCTGCGCTCCCGCCTCCGGAGGGCGGTGCTCTATCCCCTGAGCTACGGGGGCTCAGCGACCCGAGAAGAGTAGCAAACCCCCTCCCGGATCACCGAATCGGTACCCCCGCGAGTCGATCTTCGTCGGATCAGGCCGCGGCGACGGCGCGACCGCAGCTCGGCAGCGGGTGCAGCACGACCCGGCGGGGCAGCCGGCGGGGCCACTCGTTGCGCGGCCACGAGCCGTCCACGATCAGATGCACGGTGCGCTCCTCGGCGCCGCTGAGCCGCAGCACGAAGTCCCGGGGCAGCGGCGGGTCCACCGACGGTGTGGTCACCATGAACCGCACCCGTCCCCGCGAGGAGACCGCCGACACCACGTCGGCAGCGGGCATGGTGCCGCGCAGGCGTACCCGGCCGATCCAGTAGACCTCCGCGGCGTGCTCCTGGGCCGCCCGCGTGATCGCCGGGTACTCGCTGCGTACCCAGCGCTCGACCGCGCCGACGCACAGGCCGCAGGCCCGCTCGCGCGGCTCGCGCGGCCCCAGACCCCAGGCCCGGAGGTACGCGCCGACGGTGCCGGCGTCCATCGCCAGCCCGAACCGGCGCTCGATGAGCGTGGTCAGGCTCTGCCGTGTCCAGAGCTCCTCGTCGAGGCCGAACTCGTCGGGGTGGACCCCCCGGAGCACGTCGATGAGTTCGAGTTCCTGTTCGCGGCTGAGCGTTCCCGGCTCGCCCTGCCGCAGTCCGCGACGGACGGCTGCCACCGCTCCGTCACCGCCGATGGTGTGGCGTCGGCACCAGCTGGTCACCGACCGCCCTGCGTCTCTGAGTGCAACCCCCACGTCTTGGGCAACGAGCCCGAATCGCAACTGGTCACGATATGTGGGCAGAAAACTCTCCAACCTCCACAATGACCCGTTAACCCCAAACCGTTACAAACGCCCAAACCGGGACATCTTACCCCGCATCACCCAACCCTCGGGTGGGCATGCCGCCCCACTCGACCGCCCCGGCCCGCCCGAACGCCTCACCTGTTGTTGATCGACTCCACTTCGCCGAAGTGGCTGCATCGCACCCACCCCGACCCCACCACCTCCCCGAGCTGGTGTCGATCAAGATCGGGGATACCCCCACCTCCCCGAGCTGGTGTCGAGCGAGCACGGAACCGGAAGCGCGCACGCGCGAGGCGGCGAGGATGCCCTGTCGGGCTGACCCCGGGCCGCCCTTGCCCCCTGCTCCCGCGATCTTGCACTTGCGGCCCTCCCATAACGGGGCGAATCCGGCAGCGCTGGGGCAGTAAGTGCAAGATCGCCGGGGCCGGGGCCGGGGCCGGGGCCGGGTGTGGGGACGGGGGAGGCCCGGTGCCCCTGGGAAGGGGACCGGGCCTCGGGATCGTGCGGGGCGGCGGGTGTTACGGGGTGCCGCCCAGGCGCTTCAAGGCGGCGTTCAGGTTGGTCAGGTCGTTCTGCTGGGTGTTCTTCATGATCTGGGCGACCGCCAGCACGTCGTCGTCGTGCCCCTCGTCGAGGATGCCGTCGATCATGTGCACCCCGCCGATGTGGTGGCGGATCATCATCTGGAGGAACAGCACGTCGAACTCGCGACCGCTCGCGCCGCGCAGCTTCGCCATCTCCTCCGGCGTCGCCATGCCCGGCATCAGGCCGTTCTTGACCAACCCGCCGCCGTCCTTCATCCACGCCATCGGCGCCTGCTCGCCGGTCGGGTCCAGCTTCCAGGACCGCAGCCAGGTCTGCATGGTGCCGATCTCGCCCTGCTGGCCGGTGGCGATGTCCACGCCGACCTGGCGTACCTCCGGGTCCTGACCCTGGCTGAACGCCAGCAGACCCATCGCCACGGCCTGGTTGTGGTGGGCGGTCATGTCCCGGGCGAACCCGGCCTCCGCCGAGTTCTCACCCGGACGGGTGAGCGTCGGGGTGAGCAGGCCGCCCGCGTACCCGAGGACCAGCCCGACCACGAGGGCGGCGACCACCGCCAGCAGGCCGTAGCGGCGCGCGGCGCTCCGGCCGCCCTGGTCGGCGGCCGGGGCCTCGTCCAGTTCGCTGTCGGTGGTCACCGGAGCGGTCATCGCGGCGTCCTCACTGGGTGGGCTGCTGGGGCATGGTGTTCTGCAGGTTGTCCCGCGGGGTGGTGCCGGTGGCGGTGACGCCCTGGTCGCAGAGCGCGTTCGGGCCCTCGATCGAGGCGTTCACCCGCAGGGTCTTGATGAAGTCGTCGATCCGGCCGTCGTCGGCGTTGTCGACCTTGAGCTGGTAGCCCCAGGCCTGGAGCGAGATCGGCTTGTCCAGCCCCTCGAACGGGCTGAGCATCGTCTTCTCCTTGCCCTGCACCTTGCTGCGGAGCTTCTCCACCTGGTCGGCGGGCAGGTCCGGGCGGTAGGTGATCCAGACGGTGCCGTGCTCCAGGCTGTGCACCGCGTGCTCGTTGGCGATCGGGGCGTCGTAGACGTCACCCATGCAGTTCTGCCACGCCTGGTTGTGCGGGCCGCCGACCGGCGGGAGGACGTCGTACTTGATCGCGCCGGGCTGGTGGTTGCCGCCCTTGACCAGGTCCTTGTCCTTCGCGCGGTAGTCGACGATGCCGTCGATCGCCTCGGCCCGCTTCTGCCAGGGCTGGCCGCCCTGGTAGACCGCCCAGGCGCCGACGCCGATGATGCCCACGGCCAGGACGCCGACCGCGACGAAGAGGGCGATCGGGCCCCACGAACGGCCCTGGCTCACCTTCACCGGGGCGACCGGCTTGCGGCCCTTGCCCCCGGCGCCCTGCCGTGGCGTGCCCTTGCCGCCCCCGGCCTTGCCCGAGCCGGCCTTCGCGGCGGGCTTGTCGGCAGCCGCGGGCCGGCCGGCGGCCGGCTTCTTGCCGGTGCTGACCACGGTGGGACGGCGCTCCGGGCCGCCCGGGGTGCTGATGCTCATCGTGCCTCGTCAGGTCGGTCGGTCAGGGGAGCGCGGGGCCGGTTCACATGCTGGGTCGCCTCCGCGGTGCCCGAGTCTACCCCCGATAACATGGATCAGTGACTCCCGCAGAACTCGCCGAGGTCGTCCTCGCCGCAGCCCACGCCGTCTTCGACGAGCGGGGACTGGACCGCGCCGCGCTGCCCGCGCAGACCACCGTCGAGCGACCCCGTAATCCCGATCACGGTGACTACGCCTCGACGCTGGCGCTCCAGCTCAGCAAGAAGGTGGGCGTACCGCCGCGGGAGCTGGCGACAGCGCTGGCCGACGAGCTGGCCAAGGCGCCGGGGATCAAGTCGGTGGAGATCGCCGGTCCCGGCTTCCTGAACGTCCGCCTGGACGCCGCCGCCGCCGGCCAGCTCGCCAAGGTCATCGTCGAGGCCGGTCCGGCGTACGGGCGCAGCGACACGCTCGCCGGTCAGCGGATCAACCTGGAGTTCGTCTCGGCGAACCCGACCGGCCCGGTGCACATCGGCGGGGTCCGCTGGGCGGCCGTCGGCGACGCGCTCAGC
Source organism: Micromonospora sp. ATLC20 (assembly GCF_057196585.1). NCBI lineage: Bacteria > Bacillati > Actinomycetota > Actinomycetes > Micromonosporales > Micromonosporaceae > Micromonospora > Micromonospora sp. ATLC20. The sequence goes on along the minus strand of NZ_JBXUOV010000007.1, from coordinate 45,333 downwards.
CGCCTGCTCCGCGCCACCGGCGCCGACGTGGGCACGGAGTACTACTTCAACGACGCCGGCTCCCAGATCGACCGGTTCGCCCGCTCGCTGCTGGCCGCCGCGAAGGGCGAGCCCGCGCCGGAGGACGGCTACGGCGGCGCGTACATCGCGGAGATCGCCGCCGAGGTGGTCCGGCGCCGGCCGGATGTGCTCGACCTCACCGAGGACGCCGCCCAGGAGGTGTTCCGCAACGAGGGCGTCCAGCTGATGTTCGCCGAGATCAAGTCCTCGCTGCGCGACTTCGGTGTGGAGTTCGACACCTACTTCAACGAGAAGGACCTGCACGACGGGGGCGCGCTGGACGCGGCGCTGGACCGGCTGCGGGAGCAGGGCCACGTCTTCGAGTCCGAGGGCGCGACCTGGCTGCGCACCACCGAGTTCGGCGACGACAAGGACCGGGTGCTGCGCAAGTCCAACGGCGAGTGGACGTACTTCGCCGCCGACTGCGCCTACTACCTGAACAAGCGGGAGCGCGGCTTCGACCGGGTCGTGATCATGCTGGGCGCCGACCACCACGGCTACATCGGCCGGATGAAGGCGATGTCCGCGTGCTTCGGCGACGACCCGGCGCGCAACCTGGAGATCCTCATCGGCCAGCTGGTCAACCTGGTCCGCGACGGCGCCCCGGTGCGGATGAGCAAGCGGGCCGGCACCGTGGTCACGCTGGAGGACCTGGTCGACGCGATCGGCGTGGACGCGGCCCGGTACGCGCTGGCCCGCTACTCGGCCGACTCGCCCATCGACATCGACGTGGAGCTGTGGACCCGGGCCAAGAACGACAACCCGGTCTACTACGTGCAGTACGTCGCGGCGCGTACCGCCGGGGTGGCCCGCAACGCGGCCGAGATCGGGCTGACCCGTGGCGACGCCGCCGCGTTCCAGCCGGAGCTGCTCGGCCACGACAAGGAGAACGAGCTGCTCAAGGCCCTCGCCGAGTTCCCGGCGGTGGTGGCGACCGCCGCCGAGCTGCGCGAGCCGCACCGGGTGGCCCGCTACCTGGAGGAGAGCGTCGCGCAGGCGTACCACCGGTTCTACGACAACTGCCGGATCGCCCCGCAGGGCGACGAGAAGATCACCGACACCCACCGGGCGCGGCTCTGGCTCAACGACGCCACCCGGGTGGTCATCGCCAACGGCCTGCACCTGCTCGGGGTGTCCGCGCCGGAGCGGATGTAGCGTGCGAGCGCGAGGAGTGAGCTTGCGAGCCCCGCAGTCGCGAAGCGGAGACGAGTAGACATGCGCGCTCACGAGGCAGGCGCACTGCACGGTGAGATCGGCACCCGGGGGCCGGCCTGGCTGCGTACCCCGGTCGACGTCAACGCCCTGGTGCCGCAACTGTGGCCGCGCAACGTGGCGCGCGGCCCCGGCGGCGCGCTCACCGTCGCGGGCCTGGACGTCCGCGACCTGGCCGCCGAGTACGGCACCCCGGCGTACGTGCTGGACGAGGACGACCTGCGTGAGCGCTGCCGCGAGTTCCGCGCGGCCTTCCCGGACGCGGACGTGTACTACGCCGGCAAGGCGTTCCTGTGCCGCGCCGTGGTCCGGATGATCGCCGAGGAGGGCATGTTCCTCGACGTCTGTACCGGCGGCGAGCTGGCCACCGCGCTCTCGGCCGGGATGCCTCCGGAGCGGATCGGCTTCCACGGCAACAACAAGTCGGTGGCGGAGCTGACCCGGGCGGTCGACGCCGGGGTGGGCCGGATCATCGTCGACTCGTTCACCGAGATCGACCGGCTGACCGAGCTGGCCCGTGCGCGCGGGGTCCGCCCGAAGGTGCTGGTCCGGGTCACCGTCGGCGTGGAGGCGCACACCCACGAGTTCATCGCCACCGCGCACGAGGACCAGAAGTTCGGCTTCTCCCTCGCCGGCGGGGCCGCCGCGGCGGCCGCGTTCAAGATCCTCGACGAGGACGTGCTGGAGCTGCGCGGGTTGCACTCGCACATCGGCTCGCAGATCTTCGACGCCAGCGGCTTCGAGGTGTCCGCCCGCCGGGTGCTCGCCCTCCAGTCGCAGATCCGCGACGCGCGGGGCGTGGAGCTGCCCGAGCTGGACCTGGGCGGTGGTTTCGGCATCGCGTACACCACGCAGGACGACCCGGCGTCGCCGCACGACCTGGCGAAGCGCCTGCGCAAGATCGTCGACGGGGAGTGCGCGGCGGAGAACCTCGCCGTGCCGCACCTGTCGGTCGAGCCGGGCCGCGCGATCGTCGGCCCGGCCGTGTTCACGCTCTACGCGGTCGGGACCGTCAAAGACGTGGATGGCCTGCGGACGTACGTGAGCGTTGACGGGGGGATGAGCGACAACATCCGGACCGCGCTCTACGACGCCTCGTACTCGGCCACGCTGGCGAACCGCACGTCAGCCGCACAGCCGATGCTCGCCCGCGTGGTGGGAAAGCATTGTGAGTCCGGGGACATCGTGGTGAAGGATGAATTCCTGCCCGCTGACGTGCAGCCCGGAGATCTTGTCGCGGTGCCCGGCACCGGAGCGTACTGCCGGAGCATGGCGAGCAACTACAACCATGTCCCGCGGCCCCCGGTCGTCGCCGTCCGCGAAGGTCGGGCGCGGCTGATCGTCCGCCGGGAGACCGAAGACGACCTGCTGGCATTGGATGTGGGATGACCTCACCGGTTCGCTTGGCGCTGCTCGGCTGCGGCACTGTCGGCAGCGACGTGGTCCGGCTGCTGCACGAGCAGTCGGAAGACCTCGCCGCCCGGATCGGCGCCCCGCTGGAGATCGCCGGGATCGCCGTACGCCGGATCGGCCGTGACCGCGGCGACCTGCCTGTCGACTCGGCGCTGTTCACCACCGACGCGCTCGGGCTGATCAAGCGCGACGACGTGGACGTAGTGGTCGAGGTGGTCGGCGGCATCGAGCCGGCCCGGGGCTGGCTGGTCGAGGCGCTGCGCGCGGGCAAGAGCGTGGTCACCGCCAACAAGGCGCTGCTCGCCGAGGACGGCGCCGCGCTGCACGACGCCGCCGCCGAGGGCGGTGCCGACCTCTACTACGAGGCGAGTGTCGCCGGGGCCATCCCGCTGCTGCGCCCGCTGCGCGAGTCGCTGCACGGCGACCGGATCACCCGGGTCACCGGCATCGTGAACGGCACCACGAACTTCATCCTCTCCGCCATGGACTCCACCGGCGCCGGGTTCGCCGAGGCGCTGGAGGAGGCCACCGAGCTGGGGTACGCCGAGGCCGACCCGACGGCCGACGTGGAGGGCTTCGACGCCGCCGCGAAGGCCGCCATCCTCGCCTCGCTGGCGTTCCACACCCGGGTGACCGCCGCCGACGTGCACCGCGAGGGCATCACCGAGGTGACCGCCGCCGACGTGGCCAGCGCCAAGGCCATGGGCTGCACGATCAAGCTGCTCTGCATCGCGGCCCGCGGCGTCGACGCGGAGGGCCGGGAGACCGTCAACGTGCGGGTGCACCCGGCGATGATTCCGCTGACGCACCCGCTCGCGAGCGTCGGTGACGCGTTCAACGCGGTCTTCGTCGAGGCCGACGCCGCCGGGCAGCTCATGTTCTACGGCCGGGGCGCCGGTGGCGCGCCCACCGCCAGCGCGGTGCTCGGCGACGTGGTGGCGGTGGCCCGCAACCGCCTCGCCGGGGTGCACGCGGCGAGCGAGTCGGCGTACGCGGACCTGCCGGTGCGGCCGATGGGCGAGGCGCTCACCCGCTACCACATCAGCCTCGACGTGGCCGACCGGCCGGGCGTGCTGGCCGGGGTGGCGGGCGTCTTCGCCCGGCACGAGGTGTCCATCGCCACCGTCCGTCAGGGCCCGGCCGGCGGTGACGCGGAACTCGTTATCGTCACCCACGTCGCGCCCGACGCCGCGCTCGCGGCCACCGTGCGTGAGCTGCGCGGACTCGACATCGTCAGGTCGGTGACGAGTGTGCTTCGGGTCGAGGGCGGCGCGTAACCCACGCGTCCCGCCTGATGGTTAGAGCAGGGTGTGCCGGTGGCCGGGCGGGCAGGCTGGTCCACGCTGTTGGCAGGCCCCGGAGCGGGGCGACAGAGGCGAGGAGCACGACATGTGGCGGGGACTGATCGAGGCGTACCGGGATCGGCTGCCGGTCACCGAGGCGACTCCCGTCGTCACCCTGCACGAGGGCAACACGCCGCTGCTGCCGGCGCCGGTGCTCTCCGCCCGGGTCGGCGCGGACGTGTGGCTCAAGGTCGAGGGCGCCAACCCGACCGGCTCGTTCAAGGACCGCGGCATGACCGTCGCGGTCTCCAAGGCCGTCGAGGCCGGTGACAAGGCGATCATCTGCGCCTCCACCGGCAACACCAGCGCCTCCGCCGCCGCGTACGCGGCCCGCGCCGGGATCACCTGCGCGGTGCTGGTGCCGCAGGGCAAGATCGCGCTGGGCAAGCTGGCCCAGGCGCTCGTGCACGGCGCGAAGCTGCTCCAGGTGCAGGGCAACTTCGACGACTGCCTCGGGCTCGCCGGCAAGCTCGCCCAGGACTACCCGGTCGCGCTGGTCAACTCCGTCAACATCGACCGGCTGCACGGCCAGAAGACCGCCGCCTTCGAGATCGTCGAGGCGCTCGGCGACGCGCCCGACATCCACTGCCTGCCGGTCGGCAACGCCGGCAACATCACCGCGTACTGGATGGGCTACTCCGAGGACCTGCGCGACGGCAACGCCACGAAGGCCCCCCGGATGTACGGCTTCCAGGCGGCCGGCGCCGCCCCGATCGTCACCGGTCAGGTGGTGCCGGAGCCGTCGACGATCGCCACCGCCATCCGGATCGGCAACCCGGCGAGCTGGACGAAGGCCATCGACGCGCGGGACGCCTCGGACGGCCTGATCTCGGCGGTCACCGACCGGGAGATCCTGTCGGCGTACCGGCTGCTGGCCCGCGAGGTGGGCGTCTTCGTCGAGCTGGGCAGCGCGGCGAGCGTCGCCGGTCTGCTCCAGCAGGCCGAGGCCGGCCGGGTGCCGGCCGGGTCGCGGGTGGTCTGCACGGTCACCGGGCACGGCCTGAAGGACCCGGAGTGGGCCATCTCCACCGCGCCGGCGCCGGTGACCATCGCCAACGACGCGCTGGCCGCCGCCCGCTCCCTCGACCTGGTCTGAGGTCGGGTACCAGCGGCCGAAGTGTCATCGGCTGGGGCGGATGCCGGGAGTGTCGGGGCGTGCGGCAGACTCAGACACCCCCCTGCCGGACACCTCTCCAGGAGTGAGTAACGCCGATGTCGCTGCTCGCCAGATTCAGCCTCGCCAACCGGGGGCTGATCGCCCTCGTCGCGTTGGTGACCACGGCCTTCGGCCTGTTCGCCGTGCCGTCGCTGAAGCAGCAGCTCCTGCCGTCGCTGGAGTTCCCCGCCGCGTTCATCGTGGCGACGTACCCGGGCGCCGCGCCGGAGATCGTGGAATCCCAGGTCGCCGAGCCGATCGAGAACAGCCTCAAGGGCATCCCGGGCCTCGACGAGGTCACCTCGACCTCGCGCGAGGGCGCGGCGACGGTCCAGGTGCAGTACGAGTTCGGCACCGACCTGGACGACGTCGTGAACAAGATGGAGACCGCGCTCAACCGGATCGATTCCCAGCTCCCCGAGGGCGTCGACCCGCAGGTCATCGCCGGCAGCACCGACGACCTGCCCGCAGTGGTGGTCGCCGCGACCGGTGACGGCGACGAGCGGGCGCTGGCGGAGAAGCTGCGCAACGCCGTCGTACCGGAGCTGGAGGCGCTGGACGGCGTCCGCTCGGTGGACGTCACCGGCGCGCGCAACCAGGTCGTGACGATCACGCCGGACCCGGCGAAGCTGGCCGCCGCCAAGGTGGCACCGACCGCCATCGCGTCGGCGCTCAAGAGCAACGGCGTGGCCGTGCCGGCGGGTGCGCTCGCCGACGGCGACCGGTCGCTGCCGGTGCAGGTGGGCACGCCGATCCGGACCGTCGACGACCTGCGCGGCATCGTGCTGACCACGGCTCCCGCCGCCCCGGTACGCCTCGGCGACGTGGCCGCCGTGGAGCAGCAGCTCGCCCCGGCCACCTCGTTCACCCGGACCAACGGCAAGCCCAGCCTCGGCATCGCGGTGACCGCCGCGCCGGACGGCAACGCGGTGGAGATCTCGCACGAGATCCGGGATCGGCTGGACGAGTTGTCGAAGACCTCCGGCGCCGAGCTGACAGTGGTCTTCGATCAGGCCCCGTTCGTCGAGAAGTCCATCGAGAGCCTGACCACCGAGGGCCTGCTGGGCCTGGTCATGGCCGTCGTGGTGATCCTGGTGTTCCTGCTGTCGGTGCGCTCCACCGTCGTCACCGCGGTGTCCATCCCGCTGTCGGTGCTGGTCGCGCTGATCGTGCTCTGGTCCGGCGACTACTCGCTGAACCTGCTCACCCTCGGCGCGCTGACCATCGCCGTCGGCCGGGTGGTGGACGACTCCATCGTGGTGCTGGAGAACATCAAACGCCATCTGGAGTACGGGGAACCGAAGCGGGACGCGATCCTCACCGCGGTCCGCGAGGTGGCCGGCGCGGTGACCGCGTCCACGCTCACCACTGTCGCCGTGTTCGCGCCGATCGCCCTGGTGGGCGGCTTCGTCGGGCAGCTGTTCGCACCGTTCGCGATCACCGTGACGGTGGCGCTGCTCGCCTCGCTGCTGGTGTCGCTCACAGTCATCCCGGTGCTGGCGTACTGGTTCCTGCGGCCGCGCGGCGGCGCCGACGACGCCGCCCGGCGGGCCGCCGAGGAGAAGGAGCTGCGCAACCCGTTGCAGCGGGCGTACCTGCCGGTGATCGACTTCGCCACCCGATCGCGCAAGACCCGCTGGGCCACTGTGGGCCTGGGGCTGCTCGTGCTGCTGGGCACGTTCGGCCTGGCGCAGAAGCTGGAGACGAACTTCCTGGACGACTCCGGCCAGGACACGCTCGCCATCCGGCAGGAGATGCCGGCCGGCACCTCGCTCGCCGGCACCGACCGGGCCGCCGCGCGGGTCGAGGAGGTGCTGCGGCGTACGCCGGGGGTGGAGACCTACCAGGTCAGCGCCGGTGGTGGGGACAACCCGTTCGCGGGCGGCGGCAGTGACCGGGCCACCTGGTCGCTGTCGCTGTCCGACGACACCGACGCCGCGGCGGTACGGCAGGACCTGCGCAAGGAGTTCGACGCGCTCGGCGCGGAGGTGGGCGAGCTGACGTTCGGCGGCGGGCAGAACGCCTCCGCCAACCAGGTCGAGGTGGTCGTGCAGGCCGCCGACCAGGAGACGCTGACCCGGGCGGCCGAGGCGGTACGGGGCGCGATGGCCGGCACGCCGGGCGTGGAGGACGTCACCAGCAGCCTGGCCACGCAGGTGCCGCGCGTCGAGGTGACTGTGGACCGGGTGGCGGCGGCCCGCGCGGGTCTCACCGAGGCGGCAGTCGGGCAGCTCGTCGCGCAGACGTACCGGGGTGCGCCGCTCGGGCAGGTGACGCTCGACGGTACGGCGCAGAGCGTGGTGCTGAGCAGCGGCGCCCGGCCGCCCCTGACCGTCGACGAGCTGCGGGCGCTGCGGGTCGGCGCGGTGCCGCTGGACGCGATCGCCGACGTCGAGCAGGTGGACGGTCCGCAGCAGGTGACCCGGATCGACGGGGAGCGCAGCGTCTCGGTCACCGGCACGGCGACCGGCTCGAACCTGGGCGCCACCACGCAGGAGCTGCAGAAGCGGCTGGACGCGCTGGACGTGCCGGGCGCCACGTACGTGATCGGCGGCGTCAGCGCCGACCAGGCGGACGCGTTCGCGGACCTCGGTCTCGCGGTGCTGGCCGCCATCGCGATCGTCTTCCTGATCATGGTGGCGACGTTCCGCAGCCTGACCCAGGCGCTGATCCTGCTGATCTCGGTGCCGTTCGCCGCGACCGGCGCGATCGGGCTGCTGCTCGTCACCGGCACGCCGTTGGGTGTGCCGGCGCTGATCGGCGTGCTCATGCTCGTCGGCATCGTGGTGACGAACGCGATCGTGCTGATGGACCTGATCAACCAGTACCGGGCCCAGGGCATGGACGTGACCGAGGCGGTGGTGGAGGGCGGCCGGCGCCGGCTGCGGCCGATCCTGATGACCGCCGTCGCCACCATCTTCGCGTTGCTGCCGATGGCGCTCGGCCTGACCGGCGAGGGCGGCTTCATCTCCAAGCCGCTGGCGGTCGTGGTGATCGGTGGCCTGCTCAGCTCGACGCTGCTGACGCTGGTGCTCGTGCCGACGCTCTACACGATGGTCGAGCACACGAAGGGCTCGTTCCGGAACCGGCGGCGGGGCGGCGCTCCCGAGCCGGTCGGGCCGCAGCCGGAGCCGGACCCGGTGCCGGTGACTGTCGGCGGCGGGGAGCGCGCCGAGGAGCGGGCCGTGGTGGCGCCGCCGCCGGCCCGCCCGTCGGGCGCGCTTGTCGACGGCACCGACCAGTTCGAGGTGCTCCGCCTGCCCAAGAGCCGCCAGTCTCCGCTGCCGCCCACCGAGTGACGGACCGGGAGGGGCCCCGCGCGGGCCCCTCTCGGCGCCTCGGCGCGCGGGACACACCGGAACCGCGTCGGACGGTACGCTCAGTGAACTGCTGCCTACTTTCGGTTCGGGGGTGCGATGGCGGGGGGTGCGGGCCGGTGGGACCGGCGTGCCGTGCTGCGCCGCTCCGCGCTGCTGCTCGGCGGGGCCGCGGTCGGCTCGTTCGCGACCGCTGAGAGCACCTGGGTGGCCGACCGGAGGCTCCCGATCGCGGGCGGGCCGGCGAGCGCCACGCTCGGCAACCGCCACCAGGAGGTCGGCACCGGCGGGCTGCAGGTCGTCTGGGGCGTCCGCACCGAGGAACCCCTGGTGGCGCTCACCTTCGACGACGGCCCCCGCCCACAGTGGACCCCGATGGTGCTCGACACGCTCGCCGAGCACCGGGTGCCGGCCACCTTCTTCCTGGTCGGTGAACGGGCCCGCGAGCACGCCGCGCTGGTCCGCGGCCGGATGGACGCCCACGAGGTCGGCAACCACAGCTGGGCGCACCGCGACCTGGCCCGGATGGACGCCGCGACGGTCTACGACGACCTGCGCCGCAGCCACGACGCGATCACGGCGGCCACCGGCTCGGCGCCCCGGCTGCTGCGCCCGCCGTGGGGGCACCTCGGCGGGTCGGTGCTGTACGCGTCGGCCCGGCTGGGCTACCGCCTGGTGCTCTGGACGCTCCAGATGGTCGAGAGCGAGTTCCCGCACGACCCGGCCGGCCACGCCCGGCGCATCGTCGCCGACGTACGCCCCGGCACGATCCTGCTCGGCCACGACGTCGGCACCGACACCCGGCTCGTCGCGCTCCGCGGCCTGCCCGACATGATCAACGGTCTGCGGGCCCGGGGATACACCTTCGTCACGGTCTCCGACCTGCTGCGCCGCGCTGCCGCGACAGGGGCGGCCCGGTAGGGTGCCCGCGTGTCACCCACCCTGTCGGTCCTCGTCCGCAACCGCGACTTCCGCCATCTGTTCCTCGCCGAGCTGGTCGTCTTCGGCGCGGACTGGTTCGTCATGGTGCCGCTGCTGGTGCTGCTGCCCGACCTGACCGGCAGCGGGGTCTGGGGCGCGCTGGTGCTGGCGGTGGACACCGGCACGACCGCGTTGCTGCTCCCGTACGCCGGAACGATCGCCGACCGGTTCGACCGCCGCAAGGTGATGATGGTGGCCAACGTGGGCGCGCTGGCCGGGGTGCTGCTGCTGCTCGGCGTGCGCAACGCCGGTACGGCCTGGCTGGCGCTGGCGGCGATCGCGCTGGTGGCCGTGGCGAAGGCGTTCTACTCGCCGGCCGCCCAGGCCGCGCTTCCGAACGTGGTCGACCCGGAGGACCTGGCCGCGGGCAACGCGGTGGCCGGTTCGGCGTGGGGCACGATGACAGTGGTCGGCGCCTCGCTCGGCGGGATCCTGAGCGCCGTCGCCGGCCCGTACGCCAGCTTCTGGGTCGCCGCCGTCGGCCTGGTCGCCGCCGCGGGCCTGGCCGCGCTGATCCGCCGGCCGTTGCAGGCGCCGCGCGACCCGGCGGCGACGGCGCCGCGCACGTGGGCGGCGATCCGGGAGGCGCTGCGCTACATCGCCCACCGCCCGCGCGTGCTGGCGCTGGTGACGGTCAAGTCGGCGGTCGGCCTGGGCAACGGCGTGCTGACCGTCTTCCCGCTGCTCGCCGGGGTGTACGGGGTCGGCGCGGTCGGCGCCGGTCTGCTCTTCGCCGCCCGCGGCGCCGGGGCGCTGGTCGGCCCGATCATGATGCGCCGGGTGCTGAGCAACCGGGCCTGGCTGCTCACCGGCCTGGCGATGTCCATGTCGTTGTACGGCCTGGCCTACCTGGGCGCGTCGGTGGTGACCTGGTTCCCGCTGGTGCTGGTCCTGGTGTTCCTGGCCCACCTGGGCGGCGGCAGCAACTGGGTGCTGTCCAACTACGCGTTGCAGGGCGAGGTGCCGGATCGGCTCCGGGGCCGGGTCTTCGCCACCGACATGATGCTGGCGACGCTCGCCATCGCGGTGAGCCAGCTGGTGGTGGCGCTCGTGGTGGACCGGGTGGACGAGCGCACCGTGCTGGCCGGCTGCGGCCTGGTCACCGTCGTGTACGCGATCGGCTGGCGGTTCGCCACCCGGCGGCTCTCGCTCACCGACCCGGTCGACACGCCGACCCCCGAGCGCACCGGCTGACACGCCGGTCCCACGCTCCGGGCGGTCCGGCCGGGCTGTCGGGGTGACGTCCTAGCATGAGCCGGTGCCGACCACATTCACCACCGGCCCGGTGCGGGTCCGGGTGCCCGCGACCAGCGCCAACCTGGGCCCCGGCTTCGACGCGCTCGGGCTGGCCCTGGGCCGCCACGACGACGTCACGGCCGAGGTGACAGACGGCGGCGTACGGGTGTCGGTCACCGGCGAGGGCGCCGGCGAGCTTCCGTCGGACGAGCGGCATCTGATCGTCACCGCGATGCGGGCCACCTTCGACGCGCTCGGCGCGCAGCCGGCCGGCCTGGCGCTGGAGTGCGTCAACCGCATCCCGCAGGCCCGCGGTCTCGGCTCGTCGTCGGCGGCGATCGTGGCCGGGGTGCTGGCGGCCCGCGCGCTGGTTGCAGGCGGCGAGCGGCGGGTGGACGACGACGCCGCGCTGCGCCTGGCGGCCGAGCTGGAGGGGCATCCGGACAACGTCGCGCCCTGCCTGCTCGGCGGCTTCACCATCGCCTGGACCGAACCGGGTGGCGCGCGGGCGGTCTCGTTGCCGGTGGCGCCGGCCGTGCGCCCGACCGTCTTCGTGCCCGCGGAGCGGGGTCTGACCTCGGTGGCCCGGGCGGCGCTGCCGGCCACCGTGCCGCACGCCGACGCGGCGTCGAACGCGGGCCGGGCGGCCCTGCTGGTGCACGCGCTGACCGCCGATCCCGCGCTGCTGCTGCCGGCCACCGTCGACCGGCTGCACCAGGAGCAGCGGGCGCCGGGGATGCCCGCCACGGCGGCGCTCGTCGCTGAGCTGCGTGCGGCGGGTGTGGCGGCTGTGGTCAGTGGGGCGGGGCCGACCGTGTTGGCGCTCTCCGAGGTCCCGGCGGGATTCCGGATGGGAACAGACTGGCGCCGGTGGGAGTTGCCGATAGATGTCAGCGGTGCCCGGGTCATCCGGGGTAGACTTTGACACGCCGAGCGGGGCCCTGTTGCCGCAGGTCGGACGAGGCGATTACGCTCTAGACCTAGCACAGCCGCGAAGCATGCGATCTTCCTGCGGTTCGGCGCACCCCCGAAGCTCTCGGCGGTAGCCCGTCACCCCTGCTCAAGGCCCACGCCGCACCGCAGTTTCCACAGGTCGCCGCAGACGGCGAGACCTGCTCACCGATGGTGGTGAGTCGGGAAACCACCGGCTGCTGTGTCACAGACTCCCGCGACGCGTCCATGCGAGGCGGGTGCACCGAGGCCGCCCGGCCACCTGGTTCCACGACTCCGGGCAGCCCGGCCTATCGAGGGAAGGAATCCATTGAGCGACACCACCGACGTGACGTCGGATGTTTCCAACGTCGCTGGCGATGCCACCACCGCCGCCCCCACGCGCCGCCGGCGGAGCGGCACCGGTCTGTCGGCGATGCTGCTGCCGGAGCTGCAGAGCCTGGCCGCGTCGCTCGGCATCTCTGGTACCGCTCGCATGCGCAAGGGCGAGCTGATCAGTGCCATCACCGAGCGGCAGCAGGGCGGCGCGGCCGGAACCCCTCGACCACGAGCCGAGGTGGCGGCGGCTGCTGCTCCCGCCCGTGAGGAGGTGCACGCGGAGGTCCGTGAGGAGCGGGCCGAGGCACGCCCCGCCGAGCAGGCGCCGGCCGCCGAGGTGACCGAGGGTCGTACCCGCGGTCGCCGCAGCCGGGCCGCCGCCGCGACCACCGAGGCCCGACCGGCCGAGGCGCCGGCGACCGAGGCGCGGCCGGCCGAGACGACGCGCGCCGAGGAGGTGCCCGCCGAGACCGGCGAGCGCGCCGAGCGTGGCGGTGACCGGGCCGAGCGCGGTGAGCGCAACGAGGGCCGGGGCCGTGAGCGCGGCGGCGACCGGGCCGAGCGTGGCGGTGACCGGGCCGAGCGTGGCGGCGAGCGGGCCGAGCGTGGCGGTGACCGGGCCGAGCGCGGTGAGCGCAACGACCGGGGTGACCGCAACGACCGTGGTGACCGGGCCGAGCGCGGCGAGCGGGCCGAGCGTGGTGACCGCAACGAGCGGGGCGACCGGGGCGAGCGCGCCGAGCGCAACGACCGGAACGAGCGCGGCGACCGCAACGACCGCAACGACCGGGGTGACCGTAACGACCGTGGTCAGCGCGCCGAGCGGGACAACGACGGCGACGACGACGGCGAGGGCGGCGGCCGGCGGGGCCGGCGCAGCCGGTTCCGGGACCGTCGTCGCGGCCGCGGCGAGCGGGGCGAGGGCGACAGCGGTGGCGGCCGCGAGCCGCAGGTCGGCGAGGACGACGTGCTCGTCCCGGTCGCCGGCATCATCGACGTGCTCGACAACTACGCCTTCGTCCGGACCACCGGCTACCTGGCCGGCCCGAACGACGTGTACGTCTCGATGTCCCAGATCAAGAAGTACGGCCTGCGCCGCGGTGACGCGATCACCGGCGCCGTGCGGGCCGCGCGGGACGGTGAGCAGCGGCGCGACAAGTACAACCCGCTGGTCCGGCTGGACACCATCAACGGGATGGAGCCGGACGAGGCGAAGCGCCGGCCGGAGTTCTACAAGCTCACGCCGCTCTACCCGCAGGAGCGCCTGCGGCTGGAGACCGAGCCGCACATCCTCACCACCCGGGTGATCGACCTGGTCATGCCGATCGGCAAGGGCCAGCGGGCGCTCATCGTGTCGCCGCCGAAGGCCGGTAAGACGATGGTGCTGCAGGCGATCGCGAACGCGATCACCCGCAACAACCCGGAGTGCCACCTGATGGTGGTGCTCGTCGACGAGCGGCCCGAAGAGGTCACCGACATGCAGCGGTCGGTGAAGGGCGAGGTCATCGCGGCCACGTTCGACCGTCCGCCGCAGGACCACACCACCGTGGCGGAGCTGGCGATCGAGCGGGCGAAGCGTCTGGTCGAGCTGGGCCACGACGTGGTCGTGCTGCTCGACTCGGTGACCCGGCTCGGGCGGTCGTACAACCTGGCGGCGCCGGCCAGCGGCCGGATCATGTCGGGTGGTATCGACTCCACCGCGCTCTACCCGCCCAAGCGCTTCCTCGGCGCGGCGCGCAACATCGAGAACGGCGGTTCGCTGACCATTCTCGCCACCGCGCTTGTGGAGACCGGGTCCATGGCGGACACGGTCATCTTCGAGGAGTTCAAGGGCACGGGTAACGCCGAGCTGAAGCTGGACCGGAAGATCGCCGACAAGCGGGTCTTCCCGGCGATCGACATCAACCCCTCCGGCACCCGCAAGGAGGAGGTCCTGCTCGCGCCGGAGGAGCTGGCGATCATCCACAAGCTCCGCAAGGTGCTGCACTCGCTGGACTCGCAGGCGGCGCTCGACCTCCTGCTGGACCGGCTCAAGCAGTCCCGCACCAACATCGAGTTCCTGATGCAGATCGCGAAGTCCACTCCGGGCGAGTGAGCTGACGGTTCCGACGAACGAGGGGCACGGCCGCATCGGCCGTGCCCCTCGTCGCGTACCGGTGCAGGTCGTGAAGTTTTTCTACGGTTAAGCCGCTAGGTATTGAAACTTCTGTTCACCGTCGGGTTGACTGTCGTCCATGCGAACCCGCAGTCGACCCGCCCGCCTCGCCGGCGTCCTGCTGCTGACGCCGTTGCTGACCCTCACCGCGCCGCCACCGTCCGCCGCGACTGCCGCGCCGTCGGCCGTCGCGCCGCCGGGCGCCACCGCCGCCGAGGACGCGCCACGCGCCTCCTCCCGCCCAGACTCCGCCGTCGCGCTCGCCGGTGTGGAACCGGCCGGCGGCCTGGAGACCGCCAAGACCACCCGGCCGGTCGCGCCCGGCCTCGACCTGACCTCCTTCGACAGGTACGACGCGGCCGGCTGGCTGCGCGCCGACGCCCTCACCGCGGACCTGGCCGGCGGGCTCACCGTCGACTACGTGAACTCCGGTGAGGTCACCAAGGACGAGCCGCTGCGCGCCGCGGTGGATCGCTCCCGTGCCGTCGCGGCCGTGAACGGCGACTTCTTCGACATCAACAACTCCGGTGCCGCCCAGGGCGTCGGCGTCCGCTCCGGCGAACTGGTGCAGTCCCCAGTCGCCGGGCACCCCAACGCCGTCGGGATCAGCGCCCAGGGCATCGGCCGGGTCGTCGAGGTCGGCTTCGAGGGCACCGCGACGCTGCCCGCCGGGCCGGTGCCGCTCACCCAGTTCAACAACATGGTGCAGCGCGACGGCGTGGGCGTGTTCACGCCGCTCTGGGGGTCGTACACCCGCAAGCGGGCCGTGGAGGGCGCGACCCGGACGGTCGAGGTGACGGTGACCGGCGGCCGGGTGGCGAGCGTCGCCACCACGGCGGGCGAGGGGCCGATCCCGGCCGGCACCACCGTGCTGCTCGGCCGCGAGGCCGGCGCCGACGCGCTCGCCGTGCTGCGTCCCGGCGACGCGGTGGACCTGACCTGGCGGCCGCGGGCCTCCGACGGCGGTGACCTGCGCGCCGCCGTGGGTGGCGGCAACGTGCTGGTCCGCGACGGCGTGGTGCAGAGCATCGCCGACGCGTCGCTGGCCCCGCGCACCGCCGTCGGCTTCTCCGCCGACGGCCGCAAGATGATCATGCTGACGGTGGACGGCCGCCAGGTGGACAGCCGCGGCGTCACCCAGACCGAGATGGGCCGCATGATGGCCGAGCTGGGCGCCGCGAACGCGCTCAACCTCGACGGCGGCGGCTCCTCCACGCTGCTCGCCCGGGAGCCGGGCGCGGCCACGGTCCAGGTGGAGAACAGCCCGTCCGACGGCAGCGAGCGGCCGGTACCGAACGGGCTGGCCGTCTACGCGCCGAAGGGCAGCGGCCGGCTCACCGGCTACTGGCTGGAGACCGCCAGCGACCCGACCGCCGCACCCGGCGTCGCGCCGGTGCGCGGCGGCCGGCCGGACCGGGTCTTCCCCGGCCTCACCCGCCGGCTCACCGCCGCCGGATACGACGAGACGTACGGCCCGGCCGCCGGCGAGCCACGCTGGCACGCCACCCACGGACGAGTCGACGGCGACGGCGTGTTCCGGGCCGCCGTCCCCGGCCACAGCACCGTCACGGCCGCCCGCGGCCGGGCCCGGGGCACCATCGAGCTGACGGTGCTCGGCCCGCTGCAGCGGATCGACGGCACCGTCGACCGGGTCGGCCTGGACCGGGCCGGCGACAGCGGCCTGTTCGGCGTCGTCGGCTACGACGCCGAGGGCAACACCGCGCCGATCGAGCCGGCCGACCTGACGCTGGAGTACGACAGCGACCTGCTCTCCGTCACCCCCACCGCCGACGGCAACCTGGCCGTCAAGGCGCTCGCCGCGACCGGCTCGGCGCTGGTCACCGCGCGGGTCGGCAACCGCACCACGGTCCTGCCGGTGACCGTCGGGCTGACCGACGTGCCGGTGGCCGGGTTCGACGACGCGGCGTCCTGGAAGTTCAGCCAGGCCCGCGCCTCCGGGTCGGTCGCACCGGCCGAGGGGCACACCGGGGGCGGGCTGCGGATGTCGTACGACTTCAGCCAGTCCACCGGCACCCGGGCCGCGTACGCCGACCCGCCCGCCTGGATCGACGTACCCGGCCAGCCGCAGGCGTTCGGCATGTGGATCAAGGCGAACGGCACCGGCGAGTGGCCCAGCCTGCACCTGCACGACGCGCAGGACACCCAGTTCGTGCTGCGCGGCCCGTACCTGGACTGGACCGGCTGGAAGTACGTCGAGTTCGCCGTACCGCCGGGCGTGCAGTACCCGGTGCGGGTACGCCGGTTCTACGTGGCCGAGACCGACCCGGCCAAGCAGTACCGCAGTGAGGTGGTGATCGACGATCTGGTGGCCCGGGTGCCGCCGGACGTGCAGGCGCCGCCGGAGCCGAACCGCACCGACCGGGTGGTGCTGCGCGACGGCACTGTGGACGGGGCGCCCTGGCGCTTCGCGGTGCTCTCCGACGCCCAGTTCGTCGCCGCGAACCCGGACAGCGACCTGGTCGCCCAGGCCCGCCGTACGCTGCGCGAGGTCCGCGCCGCGCGGCCCGACTTCCTCATCATCAACGGCGACTTCGTGGACACCGCCTACCCGGCCGACTTCACGCTGGCCAAGCGCATCCTGGACGAGGAACTGGGCGGCGAGGTGCCGTACCACTACGTGCCCGGCAACCACGAGATCATGGGCGCGCCGATCGACAACTTCCGCAGCGCTTTCGGGGACACCTCGCGCGTCTTCGACCACCGGGGCACCCGGTTCCTCACGCTGAGCACCGCCACCGGGTCGCTGCGCGGCGGCGGGTTCGACCAGGTGGAGCTGCTGCGCCGGACGCTCGACCAGGCCGCCGCCGACCGCTCGGTGGGCTCGGTGGCGGTGTTCTTCCACCACCCGCCGCGCGACCCGAGCCCGGCCAAGGCCAGCCAGCTCGGCGACCGCAAGGAGGCGGCACTGGTCGAGCAGTGGCTGGCCGACTTCCAGCACCGCACCGGCAAGGGCGCGGTCATGGTCAACGGCCACGTCGGCACGTTCCACGCCGACCGGGTGGACGGCGTGCCGTACGTGATCAACGGCAACTCGGGCAAGGATCCGTCCACCCCTGCCGCGCTCGGCGGGTTCACCGGCTGGACCGAGTTCGGGGTGGACCCGGTGACGCCGGGGGAGGCCGAGCGGGCCCGCCGTGACCCGCTGGCCGAGGGCCCGGAGTGGGTGAGCGCGGAGATGCACGCGCACGTCGACCGGCTCGCGCTGGCCGCACCCGCGCAGGTGTCCCGGCATACGCCGGCCGACGTCACGGCCACGCTCACCCAGCCCAGCAGCCGGCAGGTGCCGGTGGCCGCGCCGGTCAGCGCCGACTGGTCCGGTTCGCCGAACCTGCACATCGGCGGCGCGGCGGGCGTACGCCCCTGGCACGCCGCCCGCTTCGACCCAGTGACCGGCAAGCTGACCGCCCTGCGCCCCGGTGCCCAGGTCCAGCTGACGGTCACGGTGAACGGAGTGAAGGCCGAGACCCAGGTGACCACGACCCGGTAGCCAACGCCCCGACCTCCGCCCCGGTGATCATGAAGTTGGCCCGGACAAAAGCGACAGGAAACGCCGCTAACTTCATGATCGCCGGGGTCGGGCCGGGGTCAGTGGGGAGTGGGTGGGGTGGGGGTGGGAATGCTGACGGGTGGGCCGGCGTTGGAGGTGGCGGACCTCCTGTGCCGGGTGGAAGACGCCCGTGGCAGACTGGTCAATCGGCCACCGGTTCCGGTTCACGCCCGAGCCCGTCGTGACGACGGGGAGCACCGACGGCGACCCGGCGACCACCGACGAAAGGACCGAGGCGACATGAAGCCCAACATCCACCCGGAGTACGCGACCACCGAGGTCCGCTGCTCCTGCGGCAACTCCTTCACGACCCGCAGCACCGCCAAGGGCGGCGCCATCAGCGTCGAGACCTGCAGCGCCTGCCACCCGTTCTACACCGGTAAGCAGCGCGTGCTGGACACCGCCGGCCGGGTCGCGAAGTTCCAGCAGAAGTACGCCAAGGTTCAGGCCAAGAAGGCCAAGTAGCTCCGTCGACGACGCCCGTGTCCGGCTCCTGCCGGGCACGGGCGTTCGTCCGTTTCCGCCGGTTCTTGCGTGAAGGAGCACCCGCAGCATGAGCAGTGAGCGCCTGGCCGCCCTCCTCGACGAGTACGCCGAGCTGGAGAAGCGGCTGGCCGACCCGGCCATCCACGCCGACCAGGGCACCGCCCGGCGGGTCGGCCGTCGGTACGCCGAACTGGTTCCGCTGCACAAGGCGGCCGGCGAGCTGGAGCAGGCCCGCGCCGACCTGGCCGCCGCCCGCGAGCTGGCTGCCGAGGACCCGACGTTCACCGGCGAGGCGGACACCATCGCCGCCTCCCTGCCGGCGCTCGAGGAACGGCTCGCCGAACTGCTCATCCCGCGCGACCCGCACGACGCCAAGGACGTGATCGTCGAGATCAAGGCCGGCGAGGGCGGCGAGGAGTCCGCGCTGTTCGCCGGTGACCTGCTGCGGATGTACACCAGGTACGCCGAGCGGCACGGCTGGGTCACCGAGGTTATCGACGCGCAGGACTCCGACCTGGGCGGAGTCAAGGACGTCTCGCTGGCGATCAAGAGCAAGGGCGTGCCGGAGGGCGGCAACGGCGTCTGGTCCCGGCTCAAGTGGGAGGGCGGCGTGCACCGGGTGCAGCGCGTGCCGGTCACCGAGTCGCAGGGCCGCATCCACACCAGCGCCGCCGGCGTGCTGGTGCTGCCCGAGGCGGAGGATGTCGACGTCACCATCGACCCGAACGAGCTGCGCATCGACGTGTTCCGCTCCTCCGGGCCGGGTGGGCAGTCGGTGAACACCACCGACTCGGCGGTCCGGATCACCCACGTGCCGACCGGCATCGTGGTCTCCTGCCAGAACGAGAAGTCGCAGCTGCAGAACCGGGAGCAGGCCATGCGCATCCTGCGCGCCCGGCTGCTCGCCGCGGCCCAGGAGCAGGCGGACGCGGCGGCGTCGGACGCCCGCAAGGCGCAGGTCCGCACCGTGGACCGGTCCGAGCGGATCCGCACCTACAACTTCCCGCAGAACCGGATCACCGACCACCGCATCGGCTACACCGCGTACAACCTCGACCTGGCGCTGGCCGGCGAGCTGGACGGGGTGCTCGACGCGCTGGCCGAGGCGGACCGCGCGGCCCGGCTGGCCGGCGAGACCGAGCTGTCCCGCCGCTGACCGCTTGGGGTGTTAAGCGGGGGCCCCTCCTCTACCGGAGGCGTTAACAGGGGGGCCTTCCTTACCGCTCAGCTCGCCCGCAACCGCGCCTTGGCGCGCAGCATCTCCCGGTCGGCCAGCTCGAACGCGGTGCCGAGCGCCTCCCGCACGCTCACCGTGGTGCTGCCGTCCACCTCGGCGAAGCCGATCGTCACCCCGACCGGCGTGCCCGGCACCAGGGACTCCCAGTCCTCGGTGCGGACCGCCGCCTCGATCCGGCGGGCCACCTCGACCGCCTCCGGCATGCCGGTGTCGGGCAGCACCACGACGAACTCGTCGCCGCCGTAGCGGGCCACGAAGTCGCCCCGCCGCATCACCCGGTTGATCACCCCGGCGACCCGTTGCAGCACCAGGTCGCCGGAGTGGTGGCCGTGGCGGGTGTTCACCGCCTTGAACCCGTCGAGGTCGCAGACGCCGATCACCACCCGCTCGCCCCGGGACACCACGGCGCCCAGGTAGCGCTCCAGCCGGCGCCGGTTGGGCAGGCCGGTGAGCGGGTCGGTGAGCGCCTCGCCCTCGTACCGGGCCGCCTCGCGGCGCATCTCCTCGTGGTCGATCCGGGCGGCGATGCCGTCGATGTAGACGTCCCGTAGCCGGTCGCTGCGCCGCGCCGCCAGCCGGAACGCGTGCCGGTCGGCCCGGTGCGCGCCCGCGTGGTCGCCGGCCCGGGCGAGCGCGATGCTGCGCAGCCGGGGCGGCTCGGCCGCGCCGAGCGTCTCGTCGGAGACCCGCAGCGCGTCCAGCCTTGTGACCGCCTCGATCGGGCGTCCGGCCGCCACCGCCAGGCAGACCTGGCCGAGCTGGCGCAGGTCGCGGGCGCGTGCGCTGTCCCCGCCGTGGCCGAGCAGCCGGTTCGGGTCGGCGTCCCCGGCGGACTCCACCCGGTCGCCGAGCGCGGCCCGGCGGGCGGCGGCGTAGCCGTACGCGGCCAGGCTGCTCGGGCGCAGGTTGCCGGCCCGTCCGCCGCGCAGGAACCGGGCCAGGTCACCGGCGACGTCGCGCAATACGCGCAGGCAGCCGTCGCTGTCGCCGTTGTGGTCGAGCGCTACCGCGTTGCGCAGCCGGATGCCGGGCGCGGCGAACGTCTCCTCGGGGATGCCGACGCTGAGCCCGACCTCCCGGGCCCGCTCGATCGCGCCGAGCGCGTGACCGTGGAAGCTCAGGTACGAGTACGCCATCGCGAGGTCGTGCCAGCCCCAGGCGGTGTCCCGGTCGGGGGTGTCGTCGGCGCCGAGCGCGCGGGCGGCCCGGACCAGGTGCATCACGCACCTGTCCAGCGCGCCCTGGTGGTGGGCGGCGAGTGCGGCCAGCGCGTTGAGGTGCCCGTGCAGGTAGGGCTCGGCCAGGTCCCGTACGGCGGCGGAGGCGTCCTCGACGGCCCGGGTGAACTCGGCGGTCCGGCCGAGGTTGATCAGCGCGGACAGGCGTTGCACGAGCGCGTCGGCGCGGGCGTACGGGTCGTCCGTGGTGTGGATGACGCGGTCGAGCAGGGCGCACGCCTCCGCGGACCGGCTGGCCTCCTGGAGTGACCGAGCGCGTCGGAGAGCGTCAACCTGGTCCTCGACCTGGTCGAGCCAGCCCACTCGCGACCTCCCTGCGGTGTGCGCCCGGACGCACCCGCTCGTGAGGTGAGCCGCGACGCCTCATGATTATTGCGTGACCGCACTCCCGCAACACCCGTCCGAAGGGACAGAACGCGAACGCCCCTCGCTGGTGATCAACCGGGTGGCGCGCGCGCTCGCCGCGGCGGGCGTCGAGGCGCCCCGCGCCGAGGCCGAGCAGCTCGCCGCGTACGTCCTTGACGTGCCGCGCGGCCGGCTGGCGCTCGCCGACGGTTTCAC
Source organism: Micromonospora sp. ATLC20 (assembly GCF_057196585.1). NCBI lineage: Bacteria > Bacillati > Actinomycetota > Actinomycetes > Micromonosporales > Micromonosporaceae > Micromonospora > Micromonospora sp. ATLC20. The sequence goes on along the minus strand of NZ_JBXUOV010000007.1, from coordinate 24,101 downwards.
CCCGGCGCAGCGCGACCGCCTCGACGAGCTGGTCGGGCGGCGGGTGACCCGCGAGCCGTTGCAGCACCTGCTCGGCTCGGCCGGTTTCCGCCATCTGGAACTGGCGGTCGGGCCGGGCGTATTCGTGCCCCGGCCGGAGACCGAACTGCTGGCCGGCTGGGGGATCGAGCGGGCCCGGGAGCACGCCGCGCCGCTCGTGGTGGACCTGTGCAGTGGTTCCGGCGCGATCGCCCTCGCGGTCGCGCATGAGGTGCCCGCGGCGCGGGTGGTGGCGGTGGAGCGGTCCCCGGCCGCGCTGGCGTGGCTGCGGCGCAACGCGGCGGACCGGGCGGCCGCCGGGGACCGGCCGGTCGAGGTGGTGGCCGCCGACGTGACCGATCCGGACCTGCTGGCCGGCCTGGCCGGGCGGGTCGACGTGCTGCTGTGCAACCCGCCGTACGTGCCGAGGTCGGTGGCGGTGCCCCCGGAGGTGGCCGGGCACGATCCGGACGAGGCGGTGTTCGGCGGCGCGGACGGGCTGGACGTGATCCGGCCGGTGGTCGGCCGGGCCGCCGCGTTGCTGCGCCCGGGCGGCGCGATCGGCATCGAGCACGACGACACGCACGCGGCGGCGGTGCCCGCGCTGCTGCGCGGCGACGGCCGCTACGACCGGGTCGAGGAGCACCGGGACCTCGCCGGGCGGCCGCGCTGGGCGAGCGCGTCCCGGCGGGCGGACGGCACCCACGCCGAGCCCGCCCGGGCGTGGCAGACTGACTCCTCGTGATGCTCTACGACTGTCGGTCGCCCGCCGACCGGGACCGCGGCATCGCCGCTGCCATCGAGGCGGTCAAGAACGGGGAACTCGTCGTCCTGCCGACCGACACGGTCTACGGCATCGGGGCGGACGCCTTCACCCCGTACGCGGTGAAGGCCCTGGCGGACACGAAGGGTGCCGCCCGGCAGGCGCCCCCGGTGCTCATCGGTTCCCGGCACACGCTCGACGGCCTGGTCTTCTCGCTGCCCGGCGCGGCCCGCGACCTGGTCGAGGCGTTCTGGCCCGGTGCGCTGACCATCGTGGTGGAGCACTCGCCGAGCCTGGCCTGGGACCTGGGCGACTCCAGCGGCACGGTGGCGGTGCGGATGCCGCTGCACCCGGTCGCGCTGGAGGTGCTGCGGGAGACCGGGCCGATGGCGGTCGCGTCGGCCAACAAGATCGGCCAGCCCGCCGCGCTCACCGCCGAGGAGGCGCGTGACCAGCTCGGCTACGGCGTCCGGGCGTACCTGGAGGCCGGGCCGGCGGTGGACCCGGTGCCGAGCACCATCGTCGACCTGACCGGCGACGTGCCGCGGGTGCTGCGCGAGGGCGCGGTGACGCTGGCGAAGCTGCGCGAGGTCGTGCCGGACATCCTCGACGAGCGGGGGGTCTGAGTGCCGCCCTTCACCGTCCTGCACGTCTGCATGGGCAACATCTGCCGGTCGCCGATGGCCGAGCGGCTGCTGCTGCTCGCGGTCCGGGAGCGGCTGGCCCGCCTCGACGTCGACCCGGCCGGGTCGGACGCGCTCGTGCACAGCCACAGCGCCGGCACCGGCGGCTGGCACGCGGGGGAGGAGATGAACCCGCCCGCCGCCCGGCAGGTGATCTCGCGCGGCGGTGACACCGAGGGGTTCGCCGCCCGTCGGCTGCGCTCCGACCTGATCGACGCCGCCGACCTGGTGCTCACCGCCACCGCCGACCAGCAGGAGTACGTGGTGGCGCTGCGGCCGGACGCCGCCGCGCGCACGTTCGTCCTCGGTGAGTTCGGCCGCCTGCTCGGCGCGCTGGACCGGTCCGCCCTGCCGCCGACCGAGCCGACGCCGGACGCCGTGTACGCGCGCGGCACCGCGCTCGTCGCGGCCGTCGACGCGGCGCGGCAGAACGCCTCCGCGCTGCCCACCGACGACCTGGACGATCCGTGGGGCCGGGGCGACCAGTGCTTCAGCCGGGTCGCGGACGAGATCGAGGAGACCGTGCAGCCGCTGGCTGCCGTCCTGCTCCCCTGATCGCGGTTCATCCTTCCTCGCGAACTTCCTGCGCATTTCGCGGAAGATGGCGGCGAAAGCGGCCATTCCGGTCATTCTGAACGGGTCCGTACGGCCGGCTCCTGCGGGGAGAGCTGATGAACCGGGCCTATCTCGACAAGCTGTTCACCGTTGTGCTCGCCGGCGTGCTCGCCGGACTGGCCCTGGCCGCAGCCGCGCTGCCGGCCGCGCTGGTCTTCGGGCTGGGCGTGAAGAACCTGATGCCGTACACCGCGTTGCCGGAGGCGCTCAAGACGCCGCAGCCGGCACAGCGGTCCAACCTGTACGCGAACGACGGGCGGACGCTCATCACCTCGTTCTACGTCGAGGACCGGGTGGATGTGCCGGTCGGCGAGGTGGCGCCGGTGATGCGCGACGCCATCGTGGCCGCCGAGGACGTGCGCTTCTACGAGCACCACGGCGTCGACGTGCGCGGCGTGGCGCGGGCGTTCACGGCCAACCGCCGCGAGGGCACCCGCCAGGGTGCCTCCACGCTGACCATGCAGTACGTGCGCAACGCGCTCGCCGGTGACACCCGCCTGACCGAGGAGCAGCGCGCCGCCGCCACCGAGATCACCGTCGGGCGCAAGATCCGCGAGATGCGGTACGCGCTGACGCTGGAACGGCAGGTCGGCAAGGACGAGATCCTCGGGCGCTACCTGAACATCGCGTACTTCGGCGCCGGTGCGTACGGCATCGCCGCCGCCAGCAAGCGTTACTTCTCCACCACCCCGGAGCGGCTCACGCTGGCCCAGGCCGCGCTGCTCGCCGGGCTGGTCCGGTCCCCGGCCGACGACCCGATCAACGGGGAGGCCGACTCGGCGCTGCAACGCCGGGCGTACGTGCTGGACCGGATGGTGGAGACCGGCCGGGTGAGCGCGGCCGACGCCGAGGCGGCGAAGGCCACCGAGCTGGCCCTCAAACCCAACACCACGCCGAACGACTGCGCGGCGGTGCCCGCCGACCACAACGACTGGGGCTTCTTCTGCGACTGGTTCACCCAGTGGTGGAACGCCCAGCCGGCGTTCGGCGAGAACGTGGACGAGCGGCAGCGGACGCTGCGCCGGGGCGGCTGGAAGATCGTGTCCTCGCTCGACCCGGACGTGCAGGCCAAGGCCAGCGAGCAGGTGCGGGCGATCTACCCGGAGACGATCGCGCGGGCGGCGCCGACCGCCGTGGTGCAGCCGGGCACCGGCCGGGTGCTGGCGATGGCGGTGAACCGCACCTACGGCACGGCCGCGAACCCGGACGGGCAGCAGAACTACCCGAACACGGTCAACCAGCTGGTGGCCGGCGGTGGCGGCATCACCGGCTACCAGGCGGGCTCGACGTTCAAGCTGTTCGCGCTGCTGGCCGCGCTGGAGTCGGGTCTGCCGCTGGACACCGAGTTCGACGCGCCGCGCGTCTACGTGACGCAGTACCCGGTCGGCGCCGGCCCGGCGAGCTGCGGCGGCCGGTGGTGCCCGGCGAACGCCAACACGTACTGGATGGACGGCGACCGGGACATGTGGGACGCGTTCGGCCGGTCGGTGAACACGTACTTCGCGTGGCTGACCGAGCGGGTCGGCGCGGACCGGGTGGTCGAGATGGCCCAGCGGCTGGGCATCGTGTTCCGCGCCCCGGCCGACGCCAAGATGGCCCGGGAGGGTGCCAAGAGCTGGGGACCGTTCACGCTCGGCGTCTCCGCCACCACGCCGCTGGACCTGGCCGGCGCGTACGCCGCGGTGGCCGCCGAGGGCACCTGGTGCCGGCCCACGCCGGTCACCTCGATCAGCGACCCGGCCGGCCGCAAGGTGGCCGCCGGGAACACCGACTGCCGGCAGGTGCTCGACACCGAGGTGGCCCGCGCGGCGGCGGATGCCAGCCGCTGCCCGGTCGGCGACCAGTCGATGTACCGGCGCTGTGACGGTGGCACCGCCGAGGAGCTGGCCCCTGGTCTGCGCCGGCCGGTGGCGGGCAAGACCGGCAGCTCGGAGCGGAACGCCACCGAGACGGTCGTCGCGTTCACCCCGCAGTTGTCGGTGGCGACGATCGCCGCGAACCCGGACGACCCCCGGGACGCGGTCGGCGGCGGCGTGCAGAAGCGGCAGATCGCCGCCGTGGGCCGCATTCTCGCGTGGTCGCTGCGCGACGAGCCGGTACGCGACTTCGTCCCGCCCGGCCAGGCGGTGGCCTTCCAGCACACCAGCCCGCGCACCGGCAACTGAGAGTCAGCTCGTCGACCTGCCGTACCGCGCGACAGCGGTCCGGACGGCTTCGTCCACCACCGCTGTCGTGCGGTCAGGAGTGACCGTCCAGCCCGGGAGGACCAGGCGCGGCCAGAACAGGTAGTTGGAGATCATCCCGAGGAACTGCGTAGCGGCCATCTCCGGGTCGTCGACGTCCGCGGCTCCCGCCTCGTGCTCGGCCACGAGGTAGGTCCGGACGGACTCGAAGTACGGCAGTTTGCCCTGGGAGAAGTGCGCTCGGGCCAGTTCGGGAAAGCGTGGCAGTTCGGCGATCACGATGCGGAACAGGTCGGTCATCTCGGGCCGGCCCAACAGCGTCGCGTAGTGCCGCCCGAGAACCGTCAGGCCGGCCGTCAGGTCACCGGAGGGCGGCACGTCGGCGACGTCGTTGCGGGCCCACGAGTCGATGACGATGGCATCGAACAACGCCGCCTTCGTCGGGAACTGCTTGAACAGCGTCGCCTTCGACACGCCGGCACTCTCGGCGATGCGCGCCAGTGACGCCCGGTCGTAGCCCGACTCCAGGAAGAGCTCGGTGGCGGCCCGCACGATCAGCGCGCGCTTCTCCTCCGCCACGCGCTGGTGATAGGCCGACGGCGCTGGGGTCATGCGCCGATCATAGCGAGGTGAGTGGGTTGACTCACCATTGGCGGGGGCGTAGCTTCGGGTGGTGAGTCGCTCGACTCACCACCTGTCCCGGGTGGTCGTCTCGTACGTACCGGAGGATCCGATGTCCCGCTTCGCCGATCAGACAGTCCTCGTCACCGGAGGCAGCGGTGGGCAGGGGGCCAGCCACGTCCGCGCCCTGCACGCCGAAGGCGCCAATGTCGTCATCGGTGGCATCGACGCCGAGCGTGGCGCCGGCCTCGCCGCCGAGCTGGGGCACCGGGCCCTCTCCATCCGCCTGGACGTCACCCGGGAGGAGTCGTGGGCGGCCGCCGTCGCGGAGACCGAGAGGGCATTCGGTGCGCTCACGATCCTGGTCAACAACGCCGGGGTGCAGAACCCGCCGGCCCCCATCGAGTCCACCGACCGGGCCACGTGGGCCCGCATCCTCGACGTCAACCTCACCGGCACGTTCCTCGGCATCAAGGCAGCCGCCCCGGCGCTGCGGCGCGCGGGGGGAGGAACGATCGTCAACATCGGCTCCACCATGGGCATCGGCGGTACCGCCCTGTACGCGCCCTACGTCGCCGGCAAGTGGGCGGTTCGAGGGCTCACCCGGACCGCCGCCCTCGAACTGGGTCGCGACAACATCCGCGTCAACGCGATCCACCCCGGCGTGGTCGCCACCCCGTTCATCACTGAGCCGGCGGCCGGCAGCGACGCCCCGATCGCCGACTTCTACTCGCCCGAGCCGTTCGCCGTCCCGCGACTCGGGCAGCCCGCCGACATCACCGCGCTGCTGATGTTCCTCGTGTCGCCGGACGCGGCCTTCATCACCGGGGCCGAGTACGTCATCGACGGAGGGCTGCTCCTCGGCCCCGCACTGAAGAACGGCTCTCCGTCCTAACCGGCGGGGTGTTCGGCGCCCCGGGCGATGTTGCGGGCCATGCCGCCGAAGACGACGGCGTGGAACGGGGCCACCGAGGCCCAGTAGAGGTGGCCGGGCAGGCCGCGCGGGAGGAACACGGCACGCTGGACGTACCTGCTGCGGCCGTCCCCGTCCGGCTCGGCGCGCATCTCCAGCCAGGCCCGCCCGGGTAGCCGCATCTCGGCGCGCAGCCGCAGCAGCTCACCCGGGACGATCTCCTCGACCCGCCAGAAGTCCAGCGCCTCGCCGACCTGCAGCCGGTGCGGGTCGCGCCGGCCGCGGCGCAGCCCCACGCCGCCGACCAGCCGGTCCATCCAGCCGCGCACCGACCAGGCCAGCGGGAACGAGTACCAGCCGTGCTCGCCGCCGACGCCCTCGATGACCCGCCACAGCGCCGACGGCGGCGCGTCCACCGTCCGCTCCCGCAGATCGGTGTACGCGGTGCCGCCGGACCAGTGCGGGTCCGACGGCAACGGCTCGGCGGGCGCGTCCGGCCCGCTCGCGTTCGACCAGCGCGTCTCCACCTCCGCGTCCCGCACCTTCGTCAGCGCCAGCGCGACCGCCTGGTCGAAGCCGATCAGCCCGTCCGGCGGGTCCGGCACGTACCGGGCGATGTCGTGCTCGTGCGCCACCGCCTCGTGCACCAGGCTCTCCACGAGCGGCCGGGCGATCGCGTTCGGCACCGGCGTGATCAGGCCGACCCAGTGCGAGGAGAGCGACGGGGTGAGCGGGCGGACCGGCAGGATGACCCGGCGCCGCAGCCCGGCGACCCGGGCGTACCGCTGCATCATCTCGGCGAACGTCAGCACGTCCGGGCCGCCGATGTCGAAGGCCCGGTTCACGTCGGCCGGCAGGTGCGCGCAGCCGGCCAGGTAGCGCAGCACGTCCCGGACCGCGATCGGCTGGATCCGGTTGCGCACCCAGCGCGGGGTGACCATCGCCGGGAGCCGCTCGGTCAGGTAGCGCAGCATCTCGAACGACGCCGAGCCGGACCCGATGATCACCGCGGCGCGCAGCACCGCCGTGGGCACGCCGCTGTCCAGCAGGATCCGCGCGACCTCCGCCCGGGACCGCAGGTGCGCCGAGGGCAGCCCCTCGCGCTCCGCCGGCTCCGGCCCGCCGAGATACACGATCCGGCGTACGCCCGCGGCGCGCGCCGCCTCGGCGAAGTTCGTCGCCGCCTCCCGGTCGGCCGCCTCGAACCCGCGCTGGCCCAGCGAGTGGACCAGGTAGTACGCCACCTCCACGCCCTCGAACGCGGCCGGCAGCGTCTCCGGCCGGCGCAGGTCACCCTCGACGATCTCCGCCTCGGCCGCCCACGGCACGTCCCGCAGCCGCCCGGCGGTCCGGGCCAGGCAGCGTACGGTGTGCCCCTCGGCCAGCAGCCGGGGCGCGAGGCGTCCGCCGATGTAGCCGGTAGCACCGGTGACGAGGCATCTCACGGCCTCCAGTGTGCGGCTCCGTAGACTCCTTCGCTGTGGAGAACGCGAGGGACACCTTCTGGGGACCGGACTTCCAGCAGCTCAGCACCGTCGACCCGGAGATCGCCGAGGTGGTGCTGGGTGAGCTGGACCGGCTGCGCGGCGGCCTGCAGCTGATCGCCAGCGAGAACCTGACGTCGCCCGCGGTGCTGGCCGCGCTGGGCTCCACGCTCACCAACAAGTACGCCGAGGGCTACCCGGGGCGGCGCTACTACGGTGGCTGCGCCGAGGTGGACCGGGCCGAGGAGCTGGCCGTCTCCCGGGCGAAGGAGTTGTTCGGCGCCGAGCACGCGAACGTGCAGCCGCACTCCGGGGCGAGCGCCAACCTGGCCGCGTACGCCGCCCTGGTGCAGCCGGGTGACACGGTGCTGGCGATGGACCTGCCGCACGGCGGGCACCTGACCCACGGCAGCCGGGTGAACTTCTCCGGCAAGTGGTTCCACCCGGTCGGCTACACGGTCCGGCGGGACACCGGGAGGATCGACTACGACGAGGTACGCGACCTGGCCCGCGCGCACCGGCCGAAGATGATCATCTGCGGCGCGACCGCGTACCCGCGCCTGATCGACTTCGCCCGCTTCCGGGAGATCGCCGACGAGGTCGACGCGTATCTGATGGTGGACGCCGCCCACTTCATCGGCCTGGTGGCCGGCGGCGCGATCCCGTCCCCGGTGCCGTACGCCGACGTGGTCACCGCGACCACCCACAAGGTGCTGCGCGGCCCGCGCGGCGGCATGATCCTCTCCCGCGAGCCGCTCGCGGCCCGGGTCGACAAGGCGGTCTTCCCCTTCACCCAGGGCGGCCCGCTGATGCACGCCGTCGCCGCCAAGGCGGTCGCGCTGCGCGAGGCCGCGCAGCCCGAGTTCCGCACGTACGCCGCCCAGGTGGTCGCCAACGCCCGCGCGCTCGCCGACGGGCTGGCCGCGGAGGGGCTGCCGCCGGTCTCCGGCGGCACCGACACCCACCTGGCCCTGCTCGACCTGCGCGAGACCGGCGTGACCGGCGCCCAGGCCGAGGCCCGCTGCGACGCCGCCGGCATCACGCTCAACAAGAACGCGATCCCGTACGACCCGCAGCCGCCCTCGGTCGCCTCCGGCATCCGGGTGGGCTCGCCGAGCGTCACCACCCAGGGCATGCGCGAGGGGGAGATGCGCCGGATCGCCACGCTGATCGGGCGGGCGGTGCGGACCGATCCGGAGTCCGCCGGTGGCGGCGACGAGCTGACCCGGATCGCCGCCGACGTGACCGAGCTGGTCACCGAGTTCCCGGCGTACCCCCGTGGCTGAGCCCGGGACGCACGCGGCGGAGGCGGCCGCGGACCGCGGCTGGCGACTGCGCCACCTGCCGGTGCTGCTGGCGGCGGTCGCGGTGCTCGCTGCTGCCGCGGCGGTGGCCGGCGGGGTGTGGCGTGGCGCGGACGGCGCGCTCGGCGCGGCGGCCGGGGTGGCCGTCACGGCTGCCAGCTACACGCTCACCACAGTGGTCCTGGCCTGGGCGGACTCCAAGGACCCGCAGCTCGTGCTGCCGTTCGGCCTGGGCCTGTACGTCGCCAAGATCACCGCGCTCGGCGGCGTGATGGTGCTGGTGGCGTCGACCGGCTGGCCGGGACTGGTCCCGTTCGCGCTCGGCATCGCCGCGGGTGTCGTGGTGTGGACCGGTGTGCACGTCTGGTGGCTCACGACCGTCCATGCCCGACGGATGCCGCGCTGAGGCGTCCCACCCTTCGGGCGACGCGCGGTTCTGTCCGCGATCGGTCATTCTCTCAGTGGCGGGGGAGGAGTACCGTGCCTCCAGACGACTTCGCCCGCCCGTGTCCCACACAACCAGGTTGTGCGGGGGGTGAGGCACAGCCTCTTCTGCTCGACTGATATCGTTCGCCCCGTCATGGCCGGTGACCAGAAACCCCCCAGCACTGGCGGCCCGGGCGACGTTCCGTCCGGTGCCGGTCAGGGTTGGACCGCGCTCTCATACCTCATCGGGGGCATGCTCGTCTGGGGTTTCATCGGCTGGCTGGTCGACCGTTGGCTCGACACCGGCGGCGTCGCCACCGGTATCGGGGTCGTGCTCGGCATGGCCGGGGGGATCATCCTGGTCGTCCGCCGACTGGGCACGCCTACTTAGGAAGGGACGCGGTGTTCGGACAGGCGAACGTCCTGGCTCAGGGCCAGGCGGAATTCCCACCCAGTGTGGGGGACTTCTACCTGCCCAGCATCCTGCCCTGGGGTGCGGAGAACTCGTACTGGTTCACCAAGATCACGGCGATGGTGTGGATCGCCGTCGGTATCTTGATCATCTTCTTCCTGGCCACGTACCGGAAGCCGCAGCTCGTCCCCACCAAGAAGCAGTGGTTCGCCGAGTCGATCTACGGCTTCGTGCGCAACAACATCGCAGTGGACATGATCGGGCACGCGGGAGTGCGGTTCGCGCCGTACTTCACCACGCTCTTCTGCTTCATCCTGCTGACGAACTTCTTCGCGATCGTGCCGTTCTTCCAGATCTCGCCGAACTCGCACATCGCGTTCCCGGCCATCCTCGCCGTGATCAGCTACGTGATGTTCATCTGGGTCGGCATCCGGCACCACGGCTTCGTGAAGTACGTCAAGGCCTCTCTGGTCCCGCCGGCGCCCTGGTACATCCTGCCGCTGCTGGTCCCGATCGAGTTCTTCTCGACGTTCCTGGTCCGGCCGTTCTCGCTGGCCGTCCGTCTCTTCGCGAACATGTTCGCCGGCCACATGCTCCTGCTGGTCTTCACGCTCGGCGGGTTCGCCATGCTCAGCGCCAACGTCTGGCTAGCACCGGTGTCGGTGCTGTCCTGGGTGATGACGATCGCGCTGACCTTCCTCGAGTTCCTGGTGATCTGTCTGCAGGCGTACGTCTTCACGGTGCTGACCGCCAGCTACGTGCAGGGCGCCCTCGCCGACGAGCACTGATCCGATCTTTCGCACCAACCGTTGTCGTCCCGCGTGACCGTCACGCGTGATAACCAGGAGGAACCAACCAATGGACATCTACGCCGCGGTAGAGGGCAGCACCGCCGCCATCGGCTACGGTCTCGCGGCCATCGGCCCGGGCATCGGCGTGGGCCTGGTCTTCTCGGCCTACATCCAGTCGACCGCCCGCCAGCCGGAGTCGTCCCGGATGACCCTTCCGTACGTCTGGATCGGCTTCGCCGTCATCGAGGCGCTGGCGCTGCTGGGCATCGCCTTCGGCTTCATCTGGGCCGGCTGAACCAGCCCCTTTGACCGGGAGGTTTTCCCATGTACTTCCTCGCCGCTGAGGGTGGTGAGACGACCCACAACCCGATCATCCCTGTCTGGCAGGAGATCGTGGTCGGGCTGGTCGCCTTCGGTGTCCTCTGCTTCGTGCTGATGAAGTTCGTCTTCCCGCGCATGGAGCAGACGTTCCAGGCCCGGGTGGACGCGATCGAGGGCGGCATCAAGCGAGCCGAGGCCGCCCAGGCCGAGGCGAACCAGCTGCTCGAGCAGTACCGGGCCCAGCTCGCGGAGGCGCGTACCGACGCCGCCAAGATCCGTGACGACGCCCGTGCCGACGCCGAGGGCATCCGCCAGGACATCCTCGCCAAGGCGCGCGAGGAGTCCGACCGGATCATCGCCGCCGGCAAGGAACAGCTCGCCGCGGAGCGGGCCACCATCGTGCGCGAGCTGCGCACCGAGGTCGGCACCATCGCGGTGGACCTGGCCAGCAAGATCGTCGGTGAGTCGCTGGCCGACGAGGCGCGTCGCACGGGCACCGTCGACCGGTTCCTGAGCGGTCTCGAGAGCACGGGGGCCCGCTGATGCAGGCCGCCAGCCGGGAGTCGTACTCCGCCGGGGCCGAGCGCCTCGACGCGTACGCCCGCGGCGCGGAGCCGTCGGCGGTGGCCTCCACCGCCGACGACATCCTCTCCGTCGCCGACCTGCTGCGGCGCGAGCCGCGGCTGCGCCGGGCGCTGTCCGACCCGGCACGCCCGGGCGAGGACCGCTCCGCTCTGCTCACCGGGATCCTGGGCGGCAAGGTCGGCGCGGACGCGCTCGACCTGCTCACCGCGCTGGTCTCCGGCCGCTGGTCGGCCCCGTCGGAGCTGCTCGACGGCGTCGAGCGGGTCGGCGTGGAGGCGCTCCTGGCGAGCGCCGACTCGACCGGCGAGCTGGGCGAGGTCGAGGACGAGCTGTTCCGCTTCGGGCAGGTCGTCTCCGGCTCCGGCGAGCTGTCCAACGCGCTCTCCGACCCGATGGCCACTGTCGAGCGGCGGGCCGAACTGGCCCGGCAGCTGCTCGCCGGCAAGGCCCGGCCGGTCACCGTCCGCCTCGTCGAGGCCGCGCTCGCCGGCTTCGGGGGACGCTCCTTCACCGGTGCGCTCACCCGGCTGGTCGAGCTGGCCGCCGACCGGCGTGACCGTCAGGTCGCGTACGTGACCGTGGCGGCTCCGCTGAACGACGAGGAGGAGCGACGCCTCGGCGCCCGCCTCTCCCAGATGTACGGTCGGGAGGTGTCCGTCAAGCAGACGGTCGACCCCGACGTGCTCGGCGGAGTGCGCGTACAAGTCGGATCCGACCTGTACGACGGGACCGTCCTGCGCCGCCTCAACGAGACCCGCAACGCGCTCGCGAAGCGCTGACCAGCGTCTTAGCAGCCCTGATTCGACGCCATCGGACCGGTCGGTACTAGGTATCCCGGGCCCCTGATACTTAAGGAAGCAGAGGATGGCCGAGCTGACCATCTCGACGGAGGAGATCCGCGGCGCCCTGGAGCGCTACGTCTCCTCCTACACGGCCGACGTCTCCCGCGAGGAGGTCGGCACCGTCGCCGACGCCGGTGACGGCATCGCCCACGTCGAGGGTCTCCCCTCGACCATGACCAACGAGCTCCTGGAGTTCGAGGACGGCACGCTCGGCGTGGCGCTGAACCTCGACGTCCGGGAGATCGGTGTCGTCGTCCTCGGTGACTTCGGCGGGATCGAAGAGGGTCAGCGCGTCAAGCGCACCGGCCGCGTGCTCTCCGTGCCGGTCGGCGACGCCTTCCTCGGGCGCGTGGTGAACGCGCTCGGCGAGCCGATCGACGGCCTCGGCGACATCGCCAACGAGGGCTTCCGCGAGCTGGAGCTCCAGGCTCCGAACGTGATGTCCCGCAAGTCGGTCGACGAGCCGCTCCAGACGGGTATCAAGGCCGTCGACGCGATGACCCCGATCGGCCGCGGCCAGCGCCAGCTGATCATCGGTGACCGCAAGACCGGCAAGACCACCGTCGCGCTGGACACCATCCTGAACCAGCGTGAGAACTGGCGCTCCGGCGACCCGAAGAAGCAGGTCCGCTGCATCTACGTCGCGATCGGCCAGAAGGCCTCCACCATCGCCTCCATCAAGGGGACGCTGGAGGAGGCGGGCGCGATGGAGTACACCACCATCGTCGCCTCCCCGGCCTCCGACCCGGCCGGCTTCAAGTACCTCGCCCCCTACACCGGCTCGTCCATCGGGCAGCACTGGATGTACGGCGGCAAGCACGTCCTGATCGTCTTCGACGACCTGAGCAAGCAGGCCGAGGCGTACCGCGCCGTGTCGCTGCTGCTGCGCCGCCCGCCGGGCCGCGAGGCCTACCCGGGTGACGTCTTCTACCTGCACTCGCGTCTGCTGGAGCGCTGCGCCAAGCTCTCCGACGAGCTGGGTGGCGGCTCGATGACCGGTCTGCCGATCATCGAGACCAAGGCGAACGACATCTCGGCGTTCATCCCGACCAACGTCATCTCCATCACCGACGGCCAGATCTTCCTCGAGACCGACCTGTTCAACCAGGGCGTCCGGCCGGCCATCAACGTCGGCACCTCGGTCTCCCGGGTCGGTGGCGCCGCGCAGGTGAAGCCGATGAAGAAGGTCGCCGGCTCGCTGCGGCTGAACCTGGCCCAGTTCCGCGAGCTGGAGGCGTTCGCCGCCTTCGCCTCCGACCTGGACCGGGCCTCCCGGGCCCAGCTGGACCGCGGTTCCCGCCTGGTCGAGCTGCTCAAGCAGCCGAACTACTCGCCGTACCCGGTGCAGGAGCAGGTCGTCTCCGTCTGGGCCGGCACCGAGGGCAAGCTGGACGACGTCCCGGTCGGCGAGGTCCGCCGCTTCGAGTCGGAGTTCCTCCAGTACCTCCGGCACAAGCACGAGGGCGTCCTGGCCGGGATCGCGGACAACAAGTGGGACGACGACATCATCTCCTCGCTCGACTCGGCGATCGCCGAGTTCAAGCAGGTCTTCCTGGGCAAGGAGGACGAGGTCCGGGTCAACGACGCGCCGGCGAAGCCGCTGGAGGGCGACCAGACCCGCGAGACGGTGACCCGCTTCCGCGACGGCACCACCGACCGCCCGGCCGAGAGCTGATCCGATGGCCGCCCAGGTACGCGTTCTCCGGCAGCGGATCCGTTCCGCCAAGGGGATGAAGAAGATCACCAAGGCGATGGAGCTCGTCGCGACGAGCCGCATCGCCAAGGCCCAGGCCAAGGTGGCGGCGTCGCTGCCGTACGCCGAGGCGATCACCGGCGTGCTGACGGCGCTGGCCTCGAACGCGCGGATCGACCACCCGCTGCTCACCCCGCGCGAGCGGGTGCGGCGGGCGGGCGTCCTGCTGGTCACCGCCGACCGGGGCCTGGCCGGTGGCTACAGCTCGAACGCGATCCGGACCGCCGAGTCGCTGATCGCCCGCCTGCGTGCCGACGGCAAGGAGCCCGTGCTCTACGTCATCGGCCGCAAGGGCGTGGCGTTCTACCGGTTCCGCAACCGGCAGATCGCCGCCAGCTGGACGGGCTTCTCCGAGCAGCCGTCGTTCGAGGACGCCCGCGAGGTCGGTGAGACGCTGATCAAGGCGTTCACCGCCGGCGCGGACGACACCGACAACGACGCCGGCGCCGACGGGATCCTCGGCGTGGACGAACTGCACATCGTCTACACCGAGTTCAAGTCCCTGATGACGCAGAACCCGGTGACCCGGATCGTCGGCCCGATGCAGGTCGAGGACCGGCCCCGGTCCGAGGGCCTGCTGCCGGCGTACGAGTTCGAGCCGGAGCCGGAGTCGCTGCTCGACGCTCTGCTGCCGAAGTACATCAACACGCGGATCTTCGCGGCGTTGCTGGAGTCGGCGGCCAGTGAGTCGGCCGCCCGTCGGCGGGCGATGAAGAGCGCCACCGACAACGCCGAAGAGATGATCGAGAAGTACACGCGTGAGATGAACTCGGCCCGTCAGGCCGGCATCACCCAGGAGATCAGTGAGATCGTCGGCGGCGCGAACGCGCTGGCCGCGTCGGGAAGTGAAGTGTGATGACTGTATCCGCAGTTGAGACCAAGACGGCCACGGGTCGCGTGGTCCGGGTCATCGGCCCGGTCGTCGACGCCGAGTTCCCGCGCGACGCCATGCCGGGCCTGTTCAACGCCCTGCACGTCGACGTGACCCTCTCCGGCGGTGAGAAGACGCTGACCCTGGAGGTCGCCCAGCACCTGGGTGACAACCTGATCCGCGCCATCTCTATGCAGCCGACCGACGGCCTGGTGCGCGGCACCGAGGTGCGCGACACCGGCGCGCCGATCAGCGTGCCGGTGGGCGACGCGGTCAAGGGCCACGTGTTCAACGCGATCGGCGAGTGCCTCAACCTCACCGAGGGCGAGACCATCCAGGCCGATGACCGGTGGGGCATCCACCGCAAGGCCCCGGCCTTCGCCGACCTGGAGCCGAAGACCGAGATGCTGGAGACCGGCATCAAGGTCATCGACCTGCTCGCCCCGTACGTCAAGGGCGGCAAGATCGGCCTGTTCGGCGGCGCGGGCGTGGGCAAGACGGTGCTCATCCAGGAGATGATCACCCGTGTGGCCCGGAACTTCGGTGGTACCTCGGTCTTCGCCGGCGTGGGTGAGCGCACCCGCGAGGGCAACGACCTCATCGCCGAGATGACCGAGTCGGGCGTCATCGACAAGACCGCGCTGGTCTACGGCCAGATGGACGAGCCGCCGGGCACCCGCCTGCGGGTCGCGCTGTCCGCGCTGACCATGGCGGAGTACTTCCGTGACGTGAAGAAGCAGGAGGTGCTGCTCTTCATCGACAACATCTTCCGCTTCACCCAGGCCGGTTCTGAGGTGTCCACGCTGCTCGGCCGTATGCCGAGCGCCGTGGGTTACCAGCCGACCCTGGCCGACGAGATGGGCGAGCTCCAGGAGCGGATCACCTCCGTCCGGGGCCAGGCCATCACCTCGATGCAGGCGATCTACGTGCCCGCCGACGACTACACCGACCCGGCGCCGGCCACCACGTTCGCCCACCTCGACGCGACCACCAACCTGGAGCGGTCGATCTCCGACAAGGGCATCTACCCGGCCGTGGACCCGCTGGCGTCCTCGTCCCGGATCCTCGCCCCGGAGTTCGTCGGCGAGGAGCACTTCGCCGTCGCCACCGAGGTGAAGCGGATCCTGCAGCGCTACAAGGACCTGCAGGACATCATCGCCATCCTCGGTATCGAGGAGCTCTCCGAGGAGGACAAGCTCACCGTCGGCCGCGCCCGCCGGATCGAGCGGTTCCTCTCGCAGAACACGTACGCGGCGGAGCAGTTCACCGGCGTGCCCGGCTCGACGGTCCCGATCGCCGAGACCATCGACGCCTTCCGCCGGATCAGCGAGGGGGAGTTCGACCACTTCCCGGAGCAGGCGTTCTTCATGTGCGGCGGCCTGGACGACCTTCGGGCCAAGGCCAAGGAGCTGATGGGCGAGGAGGGCTGAGAGCCCGCTCACAACCCACGAGGGCCGTCCCGGCGAAAGCCGGGGCGGCCTTCGCCTTTTCGGGCCCCTGCACTACCAGATGCCCGGTTCTCCAGCAAGCAGTTCGCCGGATCGCGCGGTACCGTTCCTGACACGACTTCACATCCGGCCGTTGATCTCTGCAACCAAACGGACCCCCGCGCCCGTCTTCCTACCCGTGGGCGCGACGATTGGAGATGCTCGTGGGTGGTAAGGGCGGCGCCGATCGCGGCAAGCGATCCATGTGGCGCGGCGTGCCCCGGTGGGCCCGCGTCTGCACGATCCTGGGCATCGTCATGGTGGTGCTCAGCGGCTCCGTGCTGATCGGCTCCCGCGCCCTCGTCGCCCGCTACGAGGGATCTGTCGGCAAGGCCGACCTCTTCGGTGACCAGGCCGCCGGCGCCAACGAGAAGAAGAGCGACATCAAGGGCCCACTCAACATCCTGCTCGTCGGTGTGGACCCCCGCACGTCGACCGCCCGCCCGCTCGCCGACTCGATCATGGTCCTGCACGTGCCCGCCACCATGGACCGCGGCTACCTCTTCTCGCTCCCACGTGACCTGCGGGTGGACATCCCGGCCTTTCCCAAGGCCGACTACGCGGGCGCCAACGACCGGCTCAACGCGGCCATGTCGCACGGCAGCAACGTGCCCGGGCAGAACCCCAGCACCGCACAGGGCTTCGAGCTGCTCGCCAAGACCGTGCAGGACGTCACCGGCATCAAGCGCTTCGACGCCGGGGCGATCATCAACTTCAGCGGCTTCAAGAAGATCGTCGACGCCATGGGCGGCGTCGACATGTACATCGAGCGGGAGGTGCGCTCCGAGCACCTCCAGCCGGACGGCACGCCGCGCCAGCTCAAGCCCGGCGGCGGTGGCTACCTGGGCCCGCAGGCCGTGTACAAGAAGGGCAACGCCCACCTCGAGGGCTGGCAGGCGCTTGACTACGTCCGGCAGCGCTACCCGAAGAACGGTGTGCCGGACGCCGACTACGGCCGGCAGCGGCACCAGCAGCAGTTCGTCAAGGCGATGGTGAGCCAGGCGTTCAGCGCCGACGTGGTGGCCAACCCGGTCAAGCTGGACCGGGTGCTGCGCGCGGCCGGGAAGTCCCTGGTGTTCAACGGCCGGGGCAACAGCGTCGTCGACTTCGGCCTGGCGCTGAAGGACATCCGGCCCGAGGCGATCGAGACGATCAAACTGCCGGGCGGCCCGATCGGCAGCGGCAGCAACTACCGGGGCGAGCAACTGCTCGAGCCGGCGGAGGACTTCTTCACCGCTCTGCGTACCGAACAGCTCGACGCGTTCCTGCTGGAGCACCCCGACTTCAAGCAGAAGACCAAGTAGCCTGAGCGGGTGCGGGGCCGTGGTGGTCCGGCTCTCACCACCCGCGTTGGGTGGGCTGCGGGGTCGCGACTAGACTTTCGGCAATCCGCCGCCGCAGCAAGGAGACAGCGTGGCACAGCAGCTTCACGTCGAGCTCGTAGCCGTCGAGGAGAAGGTCTGGACCGGCGAGGCCGAGATGGTCGTCGCCCGGACGACCGAGGGTGAGCTCGGTGTGCTGCCAGGGCACGCACCGCTGCTCGGCCAGCTCGCCGAACCCAGCCAGGTACGCATCAAGCAGGCCGATGGTCAGCAGGTCGCGTACGACGTAGCCGGCGGCTTCCTGTCGGTGACCGGTGAGGGCGTCACGGTCCTCGCCGAGAGCGCAACCCCCGCCACCCCGGCCCGCTGAGCCGACCCGCCGATGGAGATCGTCGAAGGGATCGGAATCGGCGTCGCGATCGTCGTCGTCGCGCTTCTGATCCTCTTCATCCGGCGGGCCCTGTTCACGCGTAGCGGTGGCATCATCCGGCTGAGCGTCCGGGTCAACACGATCCTCGACGGTCGTGGCTGGTCACCCGGGTTCGGTCGCTTCGTGGGCGACGAACTCCGCTGGTACCGCATGTTCAGCTTCGCGCTGCGCCCCAAGCGGGTGCTCTCCCGCAAGGGGCTGGCGGTCGAGCGCCGTCGGCTGCCCGAGGGGCAGGAGCGCATGTCCATGCCCGCCGAGTGGGTGATCCTGCGCTGTACCAGCCACCACGCGCCGATCGAGATCGCCATGGCGCGATCCACTGTCACCGGATTCCTGTCCTGGCTCGAGGCCGCCCCACCCGGGGCGGTCTCGCCGCGTCTGGCCTCCCAGGACTGGCCCGCCGCCTGACCCCCCGCCCTCCCCGGGTCACGCGGGGCGTGCCGGGGCGCCGCCGCTGACGCCGATCTTGGAGTTGTGGCGCCACAAGATGCCCGTTTCGCACCGTTAGCGAGGCACCACAACTCCAAGATCGCCGCACCCCCCCCCCGGGCCCCCCGCGATCTTGCACTTGAGGCCCCGGCAAACCTCGCGAACGGGACGCCTGGAGGGCTCGAACTGCAAGATCGCGCGGGCGATCCTTCGGGCGAGTGCTGGCGTCGCGCTCCCGCCCGGCCAGCCCTGCCCGGGCCAGCCCTGCCTGGGTCGGGTCGATCATGAACTTGGCGGCGCTTGGTGTCCGGTTTGTCGCCGCTAACCTCATGATCGACGGCCCGGGGGCGGGTGGCTGTGGTGCCGCCCGTGCACGCGAGCCCGCCCCACGCGCCCTCCGCCGCCTGGCGACCCGAGCCATCCGTAGATCTTGGTACGAAACGGCCCCTCTGAGGGCACTTTCGTACCAAGATCTACGGCTGTTCCTGAAATGCGGACATGTGTCTCGGTGGTGCCGGGTCCGGGGGCGTGTGGGTGGGGGTGTTCGGTTCGGGGGTGGTGGGCGGCACTCTGAGGGCGGAATCGTGGGCGGGTGGGTGGCGTTGTAACCGGGTGAACGACCGAGCACCGGCCGCGCCCCTGAGAGGCCGGCAGGCCTGTGGGAACAGACCCGGCGGGCTGGTCGTTGAACACGGTTCCGACGACGTGAGCCGGCCCGGGAATGATGCCGGGTGGTGGGTCGTTGGACATGCTTCCGGCGCCGCGTAGAGGCACCCCCTTGCCCCGCGAGCAGCCGGGATCCCCTCGAAGACTTTTTGAGCGCCTGACGGTGCCACGTATCCCGTCCCCCGCGGGTGCGTCGACCCCCGAATGGAGCACTTGTGATGAACACGATTCTGCGGAAGAGCGTTCTGGGTATTGCTGGTCTGGCTTTCACCGGTGGCGTGTTCGCCGGTCCGGTCGCCGCCCACGCGGCCGACACCACCGCGCACACCAAGCCGGTTGCGGTGACGGTGCAGGGTGACAAGCTGATCCCGCACGGTGTGCAGGGTGAGCAGTCGCGGATCGAGTTGAACGACGAGCAGACCACCAACGTGAAGGCGATCATCGCCGCGACGAAGAAGGCCGGCATGGACGAACGCGCCGCGGTCGTGTCGATCGCGACCGCGCTGCAGGAGTCGAAGCTGGAGAACCTCGGCCACCTCGGTGACCGTAACGACCACGACTCGCAGGGCCTGTTCCAGCAGCGTCCCTCCTCCGGTTGGGGCACGGTGGAGCAGATCACCGACCCCGAGTACTCGACGACGGCGTTCCTGAAGGGTCTGAAGCAGGTCGACGGCTGGCAGGACATGCCGCTGACCAAGGCCGCCCAGACCGTCCAGGTGTCGGCCTACCCCGACCACTACGCCCAGTGGGAGCAGCAGGCCGCCGACCTCGTCGCCCAGCACTGGAACAGCTAAGACGAACAAGCAACAGACACAAGCTGAAGGCCGGCACCCCGAACCAACGGGGTGCCGGCCTTCTCACGTCTGCGCGACCAGCTCGACCTCGTACCCCTGCCCGTCGCTGAGGTACGCGGCGTAGCTGTCCGGGCCGCCCGCGTGCGGGTGTCGGTCCGGGAACAGCAGCGTCCAGCCGTACTCTCCGGCGGCAGTGACCAGCCGCTCGACGGCGGCCGGCGGGCCGGCGTGGAAGGCCAGGTGGTTCAGGCCGGGCGCACGCCTGTCGTGGGTGCGGCCGGTGAGCGCGGGTGACTCCTCCAGCACGATGTAGGTCACGCCGAGCCGCCAGGAGCGGCCGGCGGGCCAGTCCTGGTAGAGAGTCCAGCCCAGCTCGCCGAGAAGCCAGCCCCAGGAACGACTGGCCGCCGCGATGTCGGGTACCCACACCTCCACGTGATGGAGGCCGCCGATGGTCAGCGCTTCCCGCCCGGCACCCATAGCACGTCGCCGTCCGGATTTGCCGTTCTTGACAGGATAAAGAGCAAATCGGAGAGCCGGTTGAGATACTTTGCCGGGAGGGGACTGGTCCGATCGGGGTCGTGTGCGACCAGCGCCCATGCCGCACGCTCGGCGCGCCGGGCGGTCGTCCGTGCCACGTGCAGCAGTGCCGCACCAGCGGTGCCGCCGGGGAGGATGAAGGAGTCGAGCTTGCTCAGGCGCGCGTTGTACTCGTCGCACCAGCCCTCGAGGCGCTCGACGTACTCCTCGGTCACCCGCAGCGGCGGGTACTTCGGATCCGGTTCGACAGGCGTCGCCAGGTCCGCGCCGACGTCGAACATGTCGTTCTGCACGGACTCCAGCACGGCCCGCAGCTCGTCCGAGAGCTGCCCCAGGGCGAGCGCGACGCCGATCGAGGCGTTGCACTCGTCCACGTCCGCGTACGCGGCGATACGCGGATCGGTCTTCGGCACCTGCTCGTTGTTGCTCAGCCTGGTCATGCCGGCGTCGCCGGCCTTGGTGTAGATGCGCGTGAGGTGGACGGCCATGACGCACAGCCTACGGATACCGGACCTGACCATCCCGGCCCGGCCGAGCCCGGTGGGGCCGGGGGACGCGGGAGATCCGGCGGTCAGCGACGTCGACGTCATCCGGGTACGCGGTGACGCCCGGCTCGCCGGCACCGTGCACGTGGTGGGTGCGAAGAACTCCGCGCTGAAACTGATGGCCGCCGCGCTCCTCGCACCCGGCCGCAGCATGATCACCAACGTCCCCCGGATCACCGACATCGCGATCATGGGCGAGGTGCTGCGGCGGCTCGGCTGCGGCGTACGTTTCGGGCCGGACGATCCGGTCGACCCGATGGTGGCCCACGGCGGTGTGGCGCGGTCCCGCTCGGTGCTCATCGACGTGCCGGAGCAGCCGGGCGCGGAGGCCGACTACGACCTGGTCCGGCGGCTGCGCGCGTCGATCTGCGTGCTGGGCCCGCTGCTGGCCCGCCGGGGGTACGTCCGGGTGGCGCACCCGGGCGGCGACGCCATCGGCTCGCGCGGCCTGGACATGCACATCGCCGGGCTGGCCCGGATGGGCGCGGAGATCTCCGGTGAGCACGGCTTCGTCATCGCCGAGGCGCCGGGCGGGCTGCACGGCGCCGACATCGTGCTGGACTTCCCGAGCGTGGGCGCGACCGAGAACCTGGTGATGGCGGCGGTGCTGGCCCGGGGCGCCACGACTATCGACAACGCGGCCCGGGAGCCGGAGATCGTCGACATCTGCACGATGCTGAACCGGATGGGCGCCCGGATCGAGGGGGCCGGCACGTCGACGCTGCACATCGTCGGCGTACCCGAGCTGCGCCCGGTCCGGCACGCCACGGTGGGGGACCGGATCGTGGCCGGCACCTGGGCGTTCGCCGCCGCGATGACCCGTGGGGACGTGACGGTGACGGGCCTGGACCCGGCGTACCTGGAGGTCGCGCTGGACAAGCTGGTCGCGGCCGGCGGCCTGGTGGAGACCCGGGGCGACGCCTTCCGGGTACGCATGGACGACCGCCCGAGGGCGGTCGACGTGGTCACGCTGCCCTATCCGGGCTTCGCCACCGACCTGCTGCCGATGGCGATCGGGCTGGCGGCGGTGAGCGAGGGCGGCTCGCTGATCACCGAGAACATCTTCGACGGCCGGTTCATGTTCGCCAACGAGATGATGCGGCTGGGTGCGGAGATCCGTACCGACGGCCACCACGCGCTGGTGTGCGGCCGGGAGCGGCTGTCCGGCGCCCCGGTCCGGGCCACCGACATCCGGGCCGGCGCCGGCCTGATCATCGCCGGGCTCTGCGCGGGCGGGCTGACCGAGGTCTCGCACGTGCACCACGTCGACAGGGGCTACCCGGACTTCGTGGCGGACCTGCGGGCGCTCGGCGTCGAGGTGGAGCGCGGCACCGCGCCGGAGGAGCCGGACCTGGCCATCTGACGGCCGACGCTTATCCCTCGTTAAGTAGGGTTCTGGCAGACGTTGCAGAACACGGCGAGGGAGAAGCAGATGGCGGGTCGACTCGCGGTCGTCGGTGCCGGGCTGATGGGCTCGGGCATCGCCCAGGTGGCGGCGCAGGCGGGCTGGCAGGTGACGCTGCGCGACATCGACGACGCGGCCACGAAGCGCGGTGTGGACGGCATCCGGAAGTCGCTGACGAAGTTCGCCGAGAAGGGCAAGATCGAGGCGTCCGACGTCGAGGCGACGCTGGGCCGGATCACCCCGACGACCGAGCTGGAGGCCGCCGCCGACGCGGACATCGTGGTCGAGGCGGTCTTCGAGAAGATCGAGATCAAGCACGAGGTGTTCCGCGCGCTCGACAAGATCTGCAAGGCGGACGCGGTGCTCGCCACCAACACGTCGGCCATCCCGGTGACCCAGATCGCCACCGCCACCGAGCGCCCGGAGTCGGTAGTCGGCACGCACTTCTTCTCGCCGGTGCCGATGATGAAGCTCTGCGAGCTGGTACGTGGCTACAAGACCAGCGACGCGACCATGGACACCGTCAAGTCGTTCGCCGAGGGGATCGGCAAGACCGTGGTGGTGGTCAACCGGGACATCGCCGGTTTCGTCACCACCCGGCTGATCTGCGCGCTGGCGATGGAGGCGGTCAAGCTCGTCGAGTCCGGCGTGATCTCCGCCGAGGACCTGGACACCGCCTGCAAGCTGGGCTTCGGCCACGCCATGGGCCCGCTCGCCACTGTCGACCTGACCGGCGTGGACGTGCTGCTCAACGCCACCCGCAACATCTACACCGACACCGCCGACGAGAAGTTCTTCCCGCCGGAGCTGCTCCAGCGCATGGCCACCGCCGGTGACCTGGGCCGCAAGACCGGCCAGGGCTTCTACTCGTACTGACCGCCCCGTCCCGCCCCCGGCCCGCGCGGCCGGGGGCGGTTCACGTCCGGTGCCGGTTCACGTCCGGGGCGGGCTGAGCGCGGCGCCGATCAGCGCGAACGCGTCCGGGATCACGGTGCCCCAGTAGCCGAAGTTGTGCCGCCCGTCGGCCCAGGCGGCGCGTACCGGCTCCTCGGGCAGCACCCGGGCCAGCGCACGGACGTCGGAGAGGAAGTTGTCCTGCCGCCCGCACCAGAGCCCGACCGGGGTGCCGCGCAGCTTCTCCACGTCGGTGAAGACCGCGTCGCCGGGGCTCACCGCGGGGGAGAAGGCCGCCGCCATCCGCAGCCACTTCGGGTACGTCTCGGCGAGCAGCAAGGCGCCGAAGCCCCCCATCGACCAGCCCCACACGGCCAGCCGGCTGCTGTCGAACCCGCGCCGGGCGCACCAGGTGGGCACCTCCTCGCGCACCATCCGCTGCGGGTCGTCGTCACCGGCGGCGCGCCAGGACAGCCGCCCGCCGGTGGCGCCCGCGAGCGCGAACGGCGGGGCGCCCCGGCGTACCGCGTCGGTGAGGAAGCGGGCCAGCCCGAACCGTCCGTAGTCGCGCGGGGTGGCCGACGCGCCGTGCAGCACCAGGCAGACGGGCAGGCCGCGGCCGTCGCCGTACCCCTCGGGGACCGCCGTCCAGAAGTCCACCTCGCGGCCGCGCGCGCCGGACGCGATGCGGATCAGCCGCTCGTCGCCGGGCGGGGCGTCCGGCAGGGCAGGCGCCGGTCCCGGGCGGGGGCCGGAGAGCTGCCTGGCGGCGAGGCCGCCGACCATCACGGCGCCGGCCACGCCGGCGGCGGCGCCGAGCAGGGTACGCCGGGTCAGCGTCGATGCCATGCGGGCGAGTGTGCCACCGCCAGGCGCGCGTTAAGAAGGGGCCCTTCCTCTACCGCAGGCGTTAAGTGAGTGTTTGAGAAACCGGTTCAGGTGTTGGTTGCCTGGGCCGGTTTCGTGTTGCGGGTCAGGCGGGTGAGCATGACGTGGATCATGGC
>NZ_JBXUOV010000006.1:0-78155 GCF_057196585.1 Micromonospora sp. ATLC20 | reverse complement strand
GGCCACCGCCGCGCGCGGCGAACCGGCCCCGACCGCCGCGCTGCCCGAGCGCGGCGGGTTCGGCACCCACCTCGCCTCCTGCGGCGGCTGACGTGCGCCGCGAGGTGAGCACTCCGCGCCCCGGCTGGGACGAGACCATCCGGGCCCAGGGCCTGGTGTACGTCGACACCGAGCTGCCCGACGGCGAGATCATGTCGTACTGGGACGAGACGGCCGCGTACTCGTTCACGCTCGACGAGGTGCTCCGGCTGGAGGAGGCCACGGAGGAACTGCACCGGATGTCGGTGGCCGCCGCCGAGCACGTGGTGGCCCGCCGCCGGTACGCCGAGTTCGGCATCCCCGAGTGGGCCGCCGAGGCGGTCGCCCGCTCGCTGCGGGAGTCCCCGCCGACGCTCTACGGCCGGTTCGACCTCTGGTACGACGGCAGCGGGCCGCCGAAGATGCTGGAGTACAACGCCGACACCCCGACCGCCCTGGTCGAGGCGAGCATCGTGCAGTGGTACTGGCTGGAGCACACCCGCCCGGACGCGGACCAGTGGAACAGCCTGCACGAACGCCTGGTGGGCGCCTGGGCCAAGATCGGCGCCGGGCTGCACGAGCCGCGGGCGCACGTGCTCTGGTCCTCCGAGGAGGAGTCGGGCGAGGACCAGATCACCGCCGGCTACCTGGCCGAGACGGCCCGCCAGGCCGGGCTGGACGTGACGCTCATGCCGATCCAGCAGGTCGGCTGGGACGGGCGGCGCTTCGTCGACGCCGACGACCGGCCGATCACCACCTGCTTCAAGCTCTACCCCTGGGAGTGGATGCTGGCCGAGCCGTACGGGCGGCCAGCGCTCGACCCGGGCACGCCCACCACCTGGATCGAGCCGGCGTGGAAGCTGCTGCTGTCGAACAAGGCGCTGCTCGCCGTGCTCTGGGAGATGTACCCGGGGCACGACTACCTGCTGCCCGCGTACCTGGACTCGCCGCGCGGCATGACCGAGTACGTGGCCAAGCCGCTGCTCGGCCGAGAGGGCGGCTCGGTACGCATCGTGACCGGCGACACGGAGATCACCAACCCGGGGATCTACGGCGACGAGGGCTTCTGCTTCCAGGAGTTCCGCGCGTTGCCCGAGTTCGAAGGCAACCGGACGGTGCTCGGCAGCTGGATCGTGGACGGCGAGTCGGCAGGTGCCGGGGTCCGCGAGAGCGAGAGCCTCATCACTGACGGTTACGCGCGGTTCCTGCCCCACTACATCGACGCACCGCGTGTGCTCTGAGTCGTCTACCGTTGGTGTCGTGAACTTCGACGCGTACGCCCGGACCGGGGTCGAGCTCGTCAACGCCCGGCTGGACGACCTGGACGGCCTGCGGGCCGTCTTCTCGGACGAGCAGGGCTGGATGCGCGACGAGGTCGCGGAACGGGACCTGGCGATCTTCCGGCGGGCCCAGAAGCGCCTCCGGGACGTCTTCGAGTACGGCACCTCGGGCCGGGACGCCGACGCGGTCGCCGAGCTGAACGCGCTGCTGGAGGCGTTCCCGGTGCAGCCACGCATCTCCGGGCACGACTCCTCCGACTGGCACATGCACGTGACCAGCCGGGGTGCGTCGGTCTCCTCCGAATACCTGGCCGGCGCGGTCTGGGGCCTGTCGGTGTGGCTGTGCGAGTACGGCAGCGCCCGCTTCGGGGTCTGCGCCGACGACCGCTGCGGCAACGTCTACCTGGACACCTCGTCCAACTGCTGCCGGCGGTTCTGCTCCGAGCGCTGCGCCACCCGCTCCCACGTGGCGGCACATCGGGCCCGCAAGCGCGCCGCCGTCGGCGAGCAGGCCGTCCCGGCGCAGCCGCTGTCCCCGGTGAGCTGACCCCCGGCGCTCCGGCCGCCCCTGTGCGAGCGGCGGCCGGGGCGGCGCGTGCCCGTCAGACGTCGACGGGTGACGGCGCGGTCAGGTTGGCCCGGGCGAACTCCAGCGACTCCCGCAGGTCCGCCTCCCGGACCGCGCGGCTCTTCGCGCCCCGGGTGGTCACCTCCACCGCCACCGAGCCGGTGAACCCCCGCCCGGCCAGCGAACGCAGCATCTCCGCGCAGGGCTGCCCGCCGCGACCGGGCACCAGGTGCTCGTCGCGCCCCTCGCCGGTGCCGTCGCCCAGGTGCACGTGCGCCAGCCCGGAACCCATCCGGTCGGCCATCGCCAACGCGTCCGTGTGCGAGGCCGCGCAGTGCGACAGATCCAGCGTGTACGAGGCGTACCCGATCTCGGTGGGATCCCAGCCCGGCGCGTACGGGACGAACTGCCGCCCCGCCATCCGCACCGGGTACATGTTCTCCACCCCGAAGTGCACCCCGCCGAACTGCCCGGCGATCGTGTCGAGCCCGTCGGCGAAGGTGCGCGCGTAGTCACGCTGCCAGGTGAACGGCGGATGCACCACGACAGTGGGCGCCTCCAGCGTCTCGGCCAGCTCGGCGGCCTTACGCAGCCGCTCCCACGGGTCGGGGCTCCACACCCGCTGGGTGACGAGCAGGCACGGGGCGTGAACCGACAGCACCGGGACGCCGTAGTGCTCGGCGAGGCCGCGCAGCGCGCCCGCGTCCTGGCTGACCGGGTCGGTCCAGACCATCACCTCGATGCCGTCGTAGCCGAGCTCGGCGGCGAGCTGGAACGCCGCCGCGGTCCGTTCGGGGAAGACCGAGGACGTGGACAGGAGCACCGGAACGCGGTAAGTCACGCCTTCGAGGGTAGCTCCAACCGCCAGCGAGCATCGGGACGAGCAACCGCAAAGCAACCCAGAGCGCTCGTACGGTCACATCGGCGCGAGCTGATCCAGCCGGCGCAGGATGACGCCCTCCCGCAGCGCCCACGGGCAGATGTCCACGCAGTCCACGTCGAGGCGGCGCATCACCGCCTCCGCCACCACCGCGCCGGCGAGGAGCTGGTGCGCCCGCTGCGCGCTGACGCCCTCCAGCTCGGGCAGCTGGGCCGGCGGGATGTGCCGCACGAACCCCAGCACCTGCCGCAGCCCGGTACGGGTCAGGCTGCGGCGCGCCCACAGACCCGCACCCGAAGGCGCGGCGCCGGCCAGCCGGGCCAGCGTGCGGAACGTCTTCGAGGTGGCGACCGGACGCTCCCAGCCCACCGCTGTCAACTGCTCCACCACCGGGTCGAGCTGCGCGTCCACGTACGCCCGCAGTTCCTCCACGGCCTCGGCCGACGGCGGCGCCGTGCCGGCCGGATCCACGGCGAGCCGCTCCCGGCTGAGCCGCCCCGCGCCGAGCGGCAGCGAGATCGCCACATCCGGGTGCTCGTCGATGCCGGCGGCCAGCTCCAGCGAGCCGCCGCCGATGTCCATCGCCAGCAGCCGCCCGGCGGACCAGCCGAACCACCGCCGCACCGCCAGGAATGTCATCCGCGCCTCGTCCGCGCCGGAGAGCACCTCCAGGCGTACGCCAGTCTCGTCGCGGACGCGCGCCAGCACGTCGGCGGCGTTCGTGGCGTCGCGGACCGCGCTCGTCGCGAACGCCAGCAGATCCTCGGCGCCCAGCCCGTCAGCCGCCGCCCGGGCCATTCCGACCGCCTTCACCAGGCCGTCCGCGCCGCCGTCGGTGAGCGCGCCGTCCGGCCCGATCTGCTCGGCCAGCCGCAGCACCACCTTCTCCGAGTGCGCCGGCCAGGGATGCGCGCCGTGGTGGGCGTCGACCACCAGCAGGTGCACAGTGTTGGAACCGACGTCGAGGACACCCAGTCGCATGGGGAAGACCCTAGGGCCAACACGTTTCGTCGGCTCGGCGGCCGGGCGGGGTCACCGCGCGTACGCTGGTCCGAGTGACAGGGCAGATCGAGCTTCACGTGCTGGTGGACGACCCCGAGGACCCGCGCAGCCGCGAGGTCGGGCTGGACTTCCCACGGGAGTGGATCGAGTTCGTCGACCCGGCCGACGCGAAGCACGTCGTCCGCGCTGACCTGACCTGGCTGCTGTCCCGCTGGACGTGCATCTTCGGCAAGGGCTGCCACGGCATCATCGCCGGGCGGGCCGCCGACGGGTGCTGCTCGCACGGCGCGTTCTTCACCGACTCCGACGACGAGAAGCGCGTCCGGGCGGCGGTGAAGCGGCTGACGCCGGAGACGTGGCAGCACTTCCGGCGCGGGTTCAAGAACTGGACCGAGAACGACACCGTCGACGGCAAGACGCCGGCCCGGCGTACCGCCACCCGCGACGTGGACGCCCCGTGCGTGTTCCTCAACGACGCCGACTTCGCCGGTGGGGGCGGCTGCGCGCTGCACGCCCAGGCGCTGCGCGACGGGGTACACCCGCTGGAGTACAAGCCGGACGTCTGCTGGCAGTTGCCGGTACGCCGCGACCAGGAGTGGCACAAGCGGCCCGACAACACCAAGGTGCTGATCTCCACGCTGGCCGAGTTCGACAGGCGCGGCTGGGGCGCGGGCGGGCACGACCTCGACTGGTGGTGCACCTCCTCCACCGACGCGCACGTCGGCGCCGAGCCGATGTACGTCTCGTACGGGCCGGAGCTGACCGCGCTGATCGGCGCGCCCGCGTACGCGAAGCTGGCCGAACTCTGCGCCGCCCGGCAGCGCCAGGGTCCGATCGCCCCGCACCCCGCAAGCGAGTGAAGGCCGGCACCCCGTTGGTTCGGGGTGCCGGCCTTCAGCTCGTGTCTGTTACTTGTTCCAGTGCTCGGCTACCAGGTCGGCGGCCTGCTGCTCCCACTGGGCGTAGTGGTCGGGGTAGGCCGACACCTGGACGGTCTGGGCGGCCTTGGTCAGCGGCATGTCCTGCCAACCGTCGACCTGCTTCAGACCCTTCAGGAACGCCGTCGTGGAGTACTCAGGATCGGTGATCTGCTCCACCGTGCCCCAACCACTGGAGGGGCGCTGCTGGAACAGGCCCTGCGAGTCGTGGTCGTTACGGTCACCCAGGTGGCCGAGGTTCTCCAGCTTCGACTCCTGCAACGCGGTGGCGATGGAGACGACCGCGGCACGCTCGTCCATGCCGGCCTTCTTCGTCGCCGCGATGATCGCCTTCACGTTCTTGGTCTGCTCGTCGTTCAACGCGATCCGCGACTGCTCACCCTGCACACCGTGCGGGATCAGCTTGTCACCCTGCACCGTCACCGCAACCGGCTTCGCGTGCGCAGTGGTGTCTGCGGCGTGGGCGGCCACCGGACCGGCGAACACGCCACCGGTGAAAGCCAGACCAGCAATACCCAGAACGCTCTTACGCAGAATCGTGTTCATCACAAGTGCTCCATTCGGGGGTCGACGCACCCGGGGGGATGCGTGGCACCGTCAGGCGCTCAAAAAGTCTTCGAGGGGATCCGGCAGCTCGCGGGGCGGGGGGTGCGGCCTCTGCGCGGCGCCGGAAGCATGTCCAACGACCTCGGACCCGGCATCATTCCCGGGCCCCTCACGCCACCACGGGGGGCGCGGCGCGGAGGTTCACGTCGTCGGAACCATGTTCAACGACCAGCCGGCCAGGATGACTCCCGGCTCGCGGATGTGCCGCACACGGCGGCGCACCCTTGCTCGGTCGTTCACCCGGTTACAACGCCCGGCACCCGCCCACGATTCCGCCACCAGAGTGCCGCCCACCACCCCCGACCCGGACACCCACCCCACACACGCCAAACCCTCACCGAGCCCAGCCGAGCACCTCGCCCTGCGCCCCATGATCAAGGAGTTTCCGGCACCCTCCGGCACCCACGAGACCACAAACTCCTTGATCACCCCCGAACAAGCCCTCCCCAGGCACCCCCACAGCGTTGATCATGAGGTTAGCGCCGACAAAACGGACACCAAACGCCGCCAAGTTCATGATCGACGCGACCGGGGCAGGGCGCGTTGGACGGGGAGCGAAGCGGCCGCCGACGAGCCCCGCGATCTTGCAGTTTGCGCCCTCCGTGCGCCCCATTCGCGCGGTTTACGGGGCACCAAAGTGCAAGATCGCGCGTACTCAGGGGTCTCGGCGGGGTCGGGCCCGAGAACTCCCCCGAAAGGCCCCGAGGGTCGGCGATCTTGGAGTTGTGGCACCTCGCGAACGGCGCCAACTCGGGCATCCTGGGTGCCACAACTCCAAGATCGGCGAAAAGGGGCTCGACGCGCGGCGGCGGAATCAGGGCTCGAACTTGTAGCCCAGGCCTCGGACCGTGACGATGTAGCGCGGGGCGGAGGGCTCCGGCTCGATCTTGGAGCGCAGCCGCTTCACGTGCACGTCGAGCGTCTTGGTGTCGCCCACGTAGTCGGCGCCCCAGACCCGGTCGATCAGCTGACCCCGGGTGAGCACCCGCCCGGCGTTGCGCAGCAGCAGCTCCAGCAGCTCGAACTCCTTGAGCGGAAGCTGCACCCCGGCGCCGCCGACCGTCACCACGTGCCGTTCGATGTCCATCCGGACCGGGCCGGCGGCGAGCGTCGGCGCGCCCGTCTCGTTCGACTCGGCGCTCTGCCGGCGCAGCACCGCCCGGATGCGGGCGACCAGTTCACGCGGCGAGTACGGCTTGGTCACGTAGTCGTCGGCGCCGATCTCCAGCCCGACCACCTTGTCGATCTCGCTGTCCCGCGCGGTGACCATGATGATCGGCACGTGCGAGCGCTGGCGGAGCTGCCGGCAGACCTCGGTGCCGGACATCTCCGGCAGCATCAGGTCGAGCAGCACGATGTCGGCGCCGGTCCGGTCGAACTCGGTGAGGGCGGCGGGGCCCGTCGCGGCGACGGAGACCTCGAACCCCTCCTTGCGGAGCATGTAGGACAGGGCGTCGGAGAACGACTCCTCGTCCTCGACCACCAGTACGCGGCTCAACGGGTGTTTCCTTTCCTGTGGTCAGACCTGCCGGAGCTCGGCCGGGCCGGCCTCGATCCCAGCGGAGGCGAGTGTCGTCTCCAGGTCGTCCGGGGGGCGTGCGGGCAGCCGGAGAGTGAACGTCGACCCCCCACCAAGGGTGCTCGACACGTCCACCCGGCCGCCATGGTTGCTGGCGATGTGTTTGACGATGGCCAGGCCCAGGCCGGTGCCGCCGGTGGACCGGGAGCGAGCCTGGTCGGCCCGGTAGAAGCGCTCGAAGATCCGGTCGACCTCGTTCGGGGCGATACCGATGCCCTGGTCTGCCACGGCGATCTCGACGTGTTCGTCGGTGCCGGTGACAGTCACCCGTACCGTGGTGTCCTCGCCGGAGTAGTTGATCGCGTTCTCCACCAGGTTCGCCACAGCGGTGGCGAGTTGGCTGTCGCTGCCGTACACGGTCAGGCCCCGCTGCCCGCCGACGGCGATCTCCACCCGGCGCGCGGTAGCAGCGGTGCGGGTGCGGTCGACGACCTCGGCGAGCACCCAGTCCACCGAGACCGGCTCGGGCGCGGGCTGCGGTTCGGCGCCCTGGAGGCGGGTCAGTTCCAGCAGTTCCTGCACGAGGCGGCCGAGCCGGGTCGACTCGTGCTGGATCCGTTCGGCGAACCGCCGCGCGGCGACCAGGTCCTCGGACAGGTCGGGCGCGCCGTCGGCGGCCGGTTCGGTGGCGTCGACGAGCGCCTCGGCGAGCAGCTGCAGCGCGCCGATCGGCGTCTTCAGCTCGTGGCTGACGTTCGCGACGAAGTCCCGGCGTACCCGCGCGAGACGGTGCGACTCGGTGACGTCGACCGCCTCGATCGAGATGTAGCCGGAGCCCAGTCCCATCGCCCGCAGGTGCACGCCGAGCGGGTTGTCGCCGCCGCCGTCGCGACCCCGCGGCAGGTCCAGCTCTATCTCGCGCCGCACGCCCGTGCGGCGGACCTGCCCGGCGAGGGTACGGATCAACGGGTGCGCCGCGATCGACCCCGGCGTCGCCCCGGTACGGAGCAGACCCATCGCCCGGGCGGCCGGGTTCACCAGCACCGGCACGTCGTCCGGGCCGAGCACCACCACGCCCGCGCGCAGCGAGTCGATCGTCTTGCGGCCGAGCCCGGATAGGCCCCCCTGCGCTTCGTCCGGAATCGTCGCCCTCCCTGCGTCACGGCGGAGTGTCCCGCCGCCCCGCGACGCCCGGCGGCGCCGCCATTCGTCAACGGGTCCGGACAGCAGCGCCCCGGCGACCAGCCCGGTCACCAGCGCTCCGGCCACCACGACGGCCACCGCCCATTCCACCCGGCGATCGTAGGGTCATTGTTAACCCGGGTATCGGGCACAAAGGGACGAACCACTCTCGCTTTCGGCAAAGTTCACCTGCGGGCCCAGCGTCGTTCATCCGCGTTCACCCTGGTGGCGACCGTTCGGCCTAGCGTGGGGCGCGCACCTGCTCCTGCCGTACCCCTCGGGGGTGGCGGCCACCGACCCCAGGAAGTGACGATGCGCGACGAGTTCCGGGCCGACCTGCAGATTGTCAGCCAGTTGCTGGTGGACATGGCCGAGGCGGTACGCGCGGCCATGCGGCAGGCCACCAAGGCGCTGCTCACCGCCGACCGGACGGCCGCCGAGACGGTGATCGCGCGGGACGCCGAGATCGACGACCTGTACCGGCACGTGGAGGAGCGGGTCTGTGACCTGCTGGCCCGGCAGGCGCCGGTCGCCTCCGACCTGCGGGCGATGATCACCGCGTTGCACGTGGCAGCCGATCTGGAGCGGATGGGCGACCTGGCCGACCACGTGGCGAAGACGGCGCTGCGCCGGCACCCGTCGCCGGCGGTGCCGGCGGAGCTGCGGCCGGTCTTCACCGACATGGCCGGGATCGCAGACCGGATGGCCGAGAAGATCGGCTCGGTGCTGGCCGAGCCGGACGCCGACGTGGCCGCCGAACTGGACAGCGACGACGACGCGATGGACGACCTGCACAAGAGCCTGTTCGGCGTGCTGCTCGGCGACGACTGGCCGTACGGGGTGGAGACGGCGATCGACGCGACGCTGCTGGGCCGCTTCTACGAGCGTTTCGCCGACCATGCGGTGAACGCGGGCGAGCACGTGGTCTACCTGATCACCGGGTCGACGTCCGGCTGAGAACCGTGGGCGGGGCCGCCTCGGGGGAGGCCCCGCCCACGCCGTGTCAGCGACCCTGGTTGGCGACCGCGGCGGCGGCGTCCTTGGCCGCCTCCGGGTCCAGGTACGTCCCGCCGAGGACCTGCGGACGCAGGTCGGCGTCCAGGTCGTAGCGCAGCGGGATGCCGGTGGGGATGTTCAGCTTGGCGATCGCCTCGTCGGAGATCTGGTCGAGGTGCTTGACCAGGGCACGCAGCGAGTTGCCGTGCGCGGCCACCAGCACCGTCCGGCCGGCCAGGATGTCCGGCACGATCGAGTCGTACCAGTAGGGCAGCATCCGCTCGACGACGTCCTTGAGGCACTCGGTGCGCGGCATCAGCTCGGTCGGCAGCAGCGCGTACCGGGGGTCGCCGACCTGCGACCACTCGTCCGCGTCGTCGATCGGCGGCGGCGGCGTGTCGTACGAGCGGCGCCAGAGCATGAACTGCTCCTCGCCGTACTCGTCGAGGGTCTGCTTCTTGTCCTTGCCCTGCAGGGCGCCGTAGTGGCGCTCGTTGAGCCGCCACGACCGGCGCACCGCGATCCAGTGCCGGTCGGCGGCGTTCAACGCCAGCTCGGCGGTGCGGATGGCTCGGCGCATCAGGCTCGTGTGCACCACGTCCGGCAGCAGGCCGTGCTCGCGCAGCAGCTCGCCGCCGCGCCGCGCCTCGGTCTCCCCCTTGGTGGTCAGGTCGACGTCGACCCAGCCGGTGAAGAGGTTCTTGGCGTTCCAGTCGCTCTCGCCGTGCCGCAGCAGGACCAGCGTCCCGACGGTGGGCCCCTCGCTCGCAGTCATGCCGATCATCCTGCCGTACGGCGCGGGCGGACACGCGGCGACCTGTGGTGACGACCACCACGTGGAAAACCTGATGACCACGGCTCCGGCCCGGCACTAGGTTGTAAGGCGCATTAAAGAGGTCGGTCATTACCATTCGGGGGGGCGTCGGGATGCGGACGGTACGGGGCTGGTTCCAGGACACAGCCGGTGGCTTGCCACGGACGTTCTGGTACCTCTGGGCCGGCACGCTGATCAACCGGCTCGGCTCGTTCGTCCTGATCTTCCTGGCCATCTACCTGACCCAGGAACGCGGCTTCTCCGCCGCCCAGGCCGGGCTGGTGATCGGCCTCTGGGGCGCCGGCGGCGCGGTCGGCACCACCATCGGCGGCACGC
Organism: Micromonospora sp. ATLC20; assembly: GCF_057196585.1. NCBI lineage: Bacteria > Bacillati > Actinomycetota > Actinomycetes > Micromonosporales > Micromonosporaceae > Micromonospora > Micromonospora sp. ATLC20. The sequence goes on along the minus strand of NZ_JBXUOV010000006.1, from coordinate 68,016 downwards.
TGACCGACCGCTGGGGACGGCGGCCCACGCTGCTCGTCGCGCACGTCGGCGCGGCCGGCATGATGATCGCGCTCGGCTTCGCCCGCCCGCTCTGGGCGGTCGCGGTGGGCGCGCTGCTGCTCGGCGCGTTCGCCGAGGCGGCCCGCCCCGCCTTCGGCGCCATGATGGTCGACGTGGTGCCGGAAAAGGACCGGCTGCGCGCCTTCTCGCTGAACTACTGGGCGATCAACCTCGGCTTCGCCTGCGCCGCCGTGCTCGCCGGCTTCGCCGCCCAGGGCAGCTACCTGCTGTTGTTCCTGGTGAACGCGACCACCACACTGGTGACCGCACTGATCATCTTCGCCAAGGTCGGCGAGACCCGCGGCCCGGTCACCGCGCTCCCGGTCACGGGGATGCCGGCACCGGCCGGTGCGCTGCGCACCATCCTCGCCGACCGGGTGTTCCTCGGCTTCGTCGCGCTCAACCTGCTCGCCGCGCTGGTGTTCCTCCAGCACATCTCGATGCTGCCGATCGCGATGGGCGACTCCGGGCTCAGCCCGGCCACGTACGGCTCGGTGATCGCGCTCAACGGCGTGCTCATCGTGGTCGGCCAGTTGTTCGTACCCCGGCTGATCAAGGGCCGCAGCCGCTCGCACGTGCTGGCGCTCGCGTCGCTGGTGATGGGCGCCGGGTTCGGGCTCACCGCGCTCGCCGACACGGTCTGGCTCTACGGCCTGACCGTGCTGATCTGGACCGTCGGCGAGATGCTCAACTCGCCGTCCAACGCCACCCTGATCGCGGAGCTGTCCCCGGCCGCGCTGCGCGGCCGCTACCAGGGCGTCTTCTCGCTGTCCTGGCAGCTCGCCGGCGCCGCCGCGCCGATCCTCGGCGGCCTGGTCCGCGAGCACGCCGGCAACAGCGCGCTCTGGCTGGGCTGCGCGGGCATCGGCGTCGTGGCGGCGGTCGCCCACCTGATCTCCGGCCCGGCCCGGGAGCGCCGCGCCGTCGCGCTGCGCGCCGTGGGCACTCCGGTCACGCCGGTCACCGTCACCACCGCCCCGGCGCCCGAGGCGGGCGAGGCCGCGGCGACCGCACCCGCCGCGCCGGTCCGGGCCGGTTCCTGAGTACGCCCCGACGCAGCCGCCCCGAGGCGGGTGGATACGGTACGGGAAGGAATCGGTAAGGAAACCTTCCTGGAGGACTGGTGCACGGCCTGCGGCGCTGGTGGGACGACACGGCCGGCGGACTACCGGCCACGTTCTGGTACCTCTGGTCCGGCCTGCTGATCAACCGGGCCGGCGCGTTCGCGCTGCTGTTCCTGTCGCTCTACCTGACCGCCGCGCGGGGTGCCCCGCCGTCGCTGGCCGGGCTTGTGGTCGGCGCGTACGGGATCGGTGGTGCGGCCGGCACGCTGCTCGGCGGCGTCCTGGCCGACAGGTGGGGACGCCGGGCCACGCTGCTCGCCGCCCACCTGGCCGCCGCCGTCCTGATGGCGGCGCTGGCGTTCAGCACACACCTGGCAGCGATCGCCGTACTCGCCACGCTGGTCGGGGTGGCGCACTCGATGCCCAGCCCGGCGTTCGTGGCCGCCATCGTGGACGTGGTGCCCGAGGCGCGCCGCTCCCGCGCGTTCAACCTGCAGTTCTGGGCGTTCAACCTGGGCATGGCGGTGGCCTCGCTGCTGGCCGGCATCCTCGCCGAGGCGAGCTTCACGGCGCTGTTCCTGGTCGACGCCGGAGCCACGCTGGCGGCTGCGGTGGTGATCGCGCTGAAGGTGCCGGAGACGCTCACCCGGCGGCCCGCGTTCACGCCACGGGCGGTGGTGGGGCGCCGTCCCGGGCTGCACACCGCGCTCACCGACCGCACGTTCCTGGTGTTCGTCGGGCTGACGTTCCTGCTGGCCGTGCTGACCATGCAGACCTCCACGATCATGCCGCTGGCGATGCGCGAGGACGGCCTGCGCCCGTCGGCGTACGGGCTGGTGGTGGCGCTCGGCGGGGCGCTCATCGTGGTCGGGCAGCTGTTCGTGCCCCGGCTCATCGAGCCGTACCGGAAGTCGAGCGTGCTGGCCGTCTCCACCGGCCTGATGGCGGTCGGGTTCGGCGCGCTGACGGTGGCCGACGGGCTGCCGCTCTACCTCGGCGCAGCGGTGGTCTGGACGGTCGGGCAGATGCTCGCCGCGCCGCCGAACGCACAGATCAACGCGGACCTCGCACCGCCCGAGCTGCGCGCCCGCTACCAGTCGGTGTTCTACCTGACGTTCCCGGCCGCGTCGTTCGTGGCACCGGCGCTCGGCGGGCTCAGCCTGGAACACCTGGGCGAGCGGCACTGGCTGGTGGTGGGCGCGCTCGGCCTGCTGGCCGCCGCCGGGCACCTGCTCGCCGGGCCGCGCCGGGAACGGCGGGTGGCCGCGCTGCGGGCGGCGGCCGCGGAACCGATCAGGTCCGCCCGCTGAGGGGAGGCAACGGCAGAGCGCCCACCCCGACCCCCGTCGAGATGGGCGCTCGTACCGTACGCCCGGCGGCGGCGGGCGACACTCACCCCCGTAAGCGTCGCCCGCTCGCGCCGCCGGTTCCACGGGTGGCACCGTCCCCCAACGGCGTGCTCCACCCGATCTTCGCGTCTCGCCTGCGCGGATCTGATCGATCCACCGCTCCCCCGAACGTAAACAAGCGTGACGCGGTGCAATAAAGTTAGTTCGCCCGGATTCCGGATTCAACCCAGAACGCTGTCTTGCCCGTCACAGCACCCGTGTCGGAAACCCGGCTGTCCGTGTCGTCGTCCCTGGAGTGGCAAACACGGCGTTCCCGTCGGCCATTCCCGTAAACCTCAGCCGTCCTCGCGATTCGGGTTCTCGGTCCGGAAGAAGTTGCTCTGCCGGCCGTCCCGCATCTGCTCCTGGTAGATCAGGTTCAGCCGCCGCAGGTCGAACGTGCGGAACCAGTCGTCCCAGGTGATCTCGCGGATTCGGCTGCTCTCCCGGTACCCGGGGATGTTGAACGTCAGCACCCCGGCCCGGCCCTCGCGCTCGGTGCCGGCGATGGTGGCGGGCTTCGCACCCCGCGCCCGCGCCCAGCGCTGGATCACCTCGTGGTTACGGGTGACCAGGCTCCGGCCCGGACGCTCCGGCCGGTCCGCGAGCGACGTGATGAGCTGCGACGATCCGATCGACCGGCTGGACGCCGGACCACGGGTCGGTGCCGCCTGGGCCCGGGCGGACGACGCCTTCCGAGCCGGCGCCGCCTTGGCGCGCGAAGGAGCAGCCTTCGCCCTCGACGGTGCCGCCTTCGCCCGAGCGGGCGCGGCCTTCGCACGGGATGTCGTCGCCCGCGACGAGGTCGCCTTCGCCCTCGACGGTGCCGCCTTCGCCCGAGCCGGTATCGCCTTCGCCCGCGACGAGGTCGCCTTGGCGCGGGCGGGCGTCGCCTTGCGCGTACCCGTCGCCTTGGCCCTGGCGCCGGTGGCGCGTGCGGCCGGCGCGGCCTTCGCCGGCGACGTGGCGCTCCGGCGGGCCGACGTGGTCCGCTTCGCCGCAGTGGTCTTCTTCGCGGCGGTGCTCTTGCGGGTCGCCGACGGCCGACCGGCCGGGCCGGTGCTCCGCCGGGCGGCGCCGCCCTCCCCGCGCATCGCCCGCGCCAGGGTCTTCACCAGTTCCGGCTTCCGCAGCGCGGAGATCCCGGAGACCCCGCGCCGCTTGAGCTGGCTGCGGAGGTCGTCCACCTTCATCCGGGAGATCGCCGACTCCGACACCCTCGGGGTGTTCGGCGTCTGATTGCCGGTTTGCCGCTTGGTCCGGGTCGCAGTCGTGCCGCGACCTGAGCTGTTGCGCTGAGCCATGGGACACGCTCCTCGACAGTCCGTCCTCGGCCCGCGGTGGGTCCCAGTGCTCCGCACCGCGCGGGGCGGCATACCCGTCAGGAGGGCTCCGAACCTCCGGCGGACGATCCGGCAGCGGCGGAAGGCTCGAAGAGGTGCGCGAACGCGGCCAGGTTCGCTGTCGACTCGCCGCGCTTGACCCGCCACTCCCACTCCCGGCGGATGGCGGTGCCGAACCCGATCTCCAGCATGCTGTCGAACGACTCGTCCGCGTACGTCAGCACGGAACCGAGCAGCCGGTCCAGCTCGTCGGCGTCCACCCCGGCCAGGTTCACCCGCCCGGTCAGGTAGACGTCGCCGACCGCGTCGATGGAGAACGAGACGCCGTACATGCGGGCGTTGCGCTGGAGCAGCCACGCCCACAGCTCCTCGCGGCGCTCTTCCGGCTGGCGCATCACGAACGCCTCGACCCGCAGCGCGTGCTCACCCACGATCAGGTTGCAGATCGTCTTGAGCTTGTGCGTGCCGGGCAGCGTCACCGCGTACGACGCCTCGCCGGTGGACTCCCACTCCAGCTCGCGCTCCGCGCAGACGGACTCGATCAGCGCGGCGACCTCACTCCTGCGGCTCATCGCACCCACTCTACGACCGGCGTACCGGGGCCGCCCGGTGGCCGGTGGAGATCACCAGGAGCACAGCGCGGCCGGCTCGCCGAGCCGCCGCGCCAGCCGGGCCCGGTGCTCGGTGATCGCCTCCCCGTAGACCGCGAGCAGGCCGGCGGCGGTGCGGTGCCAGGAGAAGTCCCGGGCGTGCCGCTCGGCGCCGCGGCCCAGCGCGGCACGGCGTACCGGATCGGGCAGCAGGCGGGCCAGCGCGCGGGCCCAGTCGACCGGGTCGTGCCCGTCGATGAGCATGCCGCTGACGCCGTCGCGTACCGCCGTCACCAGGCCGCCCACGGCGGCGGCCAGCACCGGCGTGCCGCACGCCTGGGCCTCCAGCGCGACCAGCCCGAACGACTCGTTGTGCGACGGCACCGCGACCAGGTCGGCGGCGCGGTAGAGGGCGGGCAGGTCCGCGCCGGTCTGCGGCGGGAGGAAACGCACCCGGTCGGCGATGCCGAGCGCGTGCGCCAGCTCGATCAGGGCGGTGGGCCGGTCCAGGCCGCTGCCGCTGGGCCCGCCGCAGATCACCACGGTCAGCTCGTCGGCCAGCGCCGGATCCCGTTCACGCAGCGCGGCGGCGGCACGCACCAGCACGTCCGGCGCCTTCAGCGGCTGGATCCGGCCGACGAACGCGACCACGTACCCGTCTGTCGGCAGGCCGAGCCGGCGGCGCGCGGCCCGGGTCGCGGCGTCCCGATCGCCCGCGGCGGGACGGAACCGGTCCAGGTCGACGCCGGGTTCCACGATCGCCACCCGGTCCGGCTCGGCCGCGTACCGGTCGAGCAGGTCGCGGGCCTCGACCCGGGTGTTGGCGACCAGCCGGTCCGCCTCGGTGACCACCTGCTCCTCACCGATCACCCGGGCCTTCGGCTCGGGACGGTCCCCGGCGGCCAGGCGCGCGTTCTTGACCTTCGCCAGGGTGTGCGCGGTGTGCACCAGCGGTACGCCCCAGCGCTCCTTGGCCAGCCAGCCGACCTGGCCGGAGAGCCAGTAGTGCGAGTGGATCAGGTCGTAGTGGCCCGGCGGGCGGGCCGCCTCGGCCCGCAGCACCCCGGCGGTGAAGGCGCAGAGCTGACCCGGCAGTTCCTCCTTGGTCAGCCCCTCCAGTGGCCCGGCGGTCACGTGCCGGACGGACACCCCGGGCGCCACCTCGACCACCGGGGGCAGGTCACCGGCGGTGGCCCTGGTGAAGATCTCCACCTCGACGTCGGCCTCGGCCAGCCGCCGGGCCACCTCCAGGATGTAGACGTTCATGCCGCCCGCGTCACCGGTGCCGGGCTGGTGCAGCGGCGACGTGTGCACCGACAGGGTGGCGATACGGCGGGGCCGCGGCCACGGAAGGGCACCTCGCTGACGACCGACACCGGTGTGCAAATCCGCCACGTCCGCTCCCTCTGTCACGGTTGATGCCGTCCCGCACGACCGGCGCTTCTCGGTCAACCCGTGTGCCGGATGTCATCTTCCCCATCGGGGTACGGAAATGCTTTCCGCCGGGTCCCGGGCGTGACGGACCTCATCCCGCCGCGCGGCCCGGCGACGGGAGACAATGTCCGGATGACTTCAGTCGCCATCGTCACCGGGGCGTCCAGCGGGATCGGCGCGGCCACCGCCCGCCGGCTCGCCGCCGAGGGATTCCACGTGCTGGCCGCCGCCCGGCGTACCGACCGGCTGGCCGCGCTGGTCGCCCAGATCGAGGCGGCCGGCGGCGCGGCTACAGCGGTGGCCTGCGACGTGGCCTCGGACGAGTCGGTGGCCGGCCTGGCCGCCGCCGCCGAGGCCGCCCCCGGGCCGGTCACGCTGCTGGTGAACAACGCGGGCGGCGCCCGCGGCCTGGACCCGGTCGAGACCGCCGACGTGGGCGACTGGCAGTGGATGTACGACGTGAACGTGCTCGGCACGCTGCGCGTCACCAAGGCGCTGCTCCCGGCGCTGGAGCGCTCCGGCGCCGGCACCGTCGTGATCGTCAGCTCCACCGCCGGGCACGTGGTCTACGAGGGCGGCGGCGGCTACACGGCCGCCAAGCACGCGCAGACCGCGATCGCGGGCACGCTCCGGCTCGAACTGTGCGGCCGGCCGGTCCGGGTGATCGAGATCGACCCCGGCATGGTGAAGACCGAGGAGTTCGGCCTGGTCCGCTTCGGCGGTGACACCGACCGGGCCGAGGCGGTCTACGCCGGAGTCGCCGAACCGTTGGTGGCCGACGACGTCGCAGACTGCGTCGCCTGGTGCGCGACCCGCCCGCAGCACGTCAACATCGACCAGCTCGTGGTGCGCCCGCTGGCCCAGGCCGCGCAGCACAAGGTGCACCGGACGTCGTGAAGCGCGAGGAGTGAGCCGGTCTTGCGAGCCCCGCAGTCGCGAACCCTAAAGATGCGTGAAGCGCGAGGAGTGAGCCGGTCTTGCGAGCCCCGCAGTCGCTGACCCGGAGGCACTGATGGAACGTCCGCTCGGCGTGGCCACCCGGGGCACGACGAACCCCAACCGGCTCCGGCGGGTGGACAACTGGATCGTCGAGGCCTGCGGCGACGCGCTACGCGCCGCCGCCGACCCGCTGGTGGTGGACCTGGGCTACGGCGCCACCCCGGTCACCCCGGTCGAACTGCGGGCCCGTCTCGCGGCCGGGGTCCGCCCGGACGTGCGGGTGGTCGGCCTGGAGATCGATCCGGTACGCGTCGCCGCCGCCCTGCCGGCCGCCGACCCGCCCGGGCTGACGTTCGCCAGGGGCGGCTTCGAACTGGCCGGACTGCGTCCCGCGCTGGTCCGGGCCTTCAACGTGCTCCGCCAGTACGACGAGAGCGAGGTGGCCGACGCCTGGCGTACCGTCACCGGGCGGCTCGCGCCGGGCGGGCTGCTGGTCGAGGGCACCTGCGACGAACTGGGGCGGCTCGGCTCCTGGGTACTGCTCGACGCCACCGGACCGCGCACCCTCACCCTGTCGGCGAAGCTGACCACGCTGGAGAGCCCGGCCACGCTCGCCGAGCGGCTGCCGAAGGTGCTGATCCACCGCAACGTGCCGGGTGAACGCGTCCACGACCTGATCGAGGCGCTGGAACAGGCTTGGCGCTCCGCCGCCGGCTACGCCCCGTTCGGTCCTCGGCAGCGCTGGCTGCGTACGGTCGAGGCGGTGAAGGAGTCAGGCTGGCCGATCCAGGACACCCCCCGCACCTGGCGCCACGGCTACCTGACGCTCCCCTGGCCCGCCGTGGCCCCCCGCTGACCGCGCCGCCCTCGCCCCGCCCCCGCGCTCATCACCCGCCGCGCCCGCTGGCCGCTAGCCGCCAGCCGTTTAGCCGCCGATCTTGGAGTTATGGCGCCTCGAATGCCCGATAAGCGCATTTCGCGAGGTGCCACAACTCCAAGATCGACGAAAACCACCCTTCCGTGGAGCCCTGATCTCGGCGAGCCCTCTCCCGACAGGTTGATCTTGCACTTTCTGCCCCGGCAAAGCGGGCTAGACCGCCCAAACCGAGGGCCGGAAGTGCAAGATCGCGGGGGTGAGGGCAGGGCCGGGGCCGGGGGATGGGTCAGATGGTGCAGTTGATGAGGACCGGCTCGGGGTGGAGGGTTACGCCGAAGCGGGACTGGACGCCGTCGCGGATCTCGCGCGCCAGCGCCACCAGCGCGGCCGTACTGGCGGTGCCGGAGCGGTTCGTGAGCGCCAGCGTGTGCTTGCTGGAGATGGCGACGCCCTCCGGGCCCGCGTATCCCTTGCCGAACCCGGCCTTGTCGATCAGCCACGCCGCGCTGACCTTCACCGCGCCGTCGGCACCCGGCCAGTGCGGCGGCTCCCCCACGTCGGCGGCGCGCTCCCGCATCTGCTCGAACACCTCGCCCGGCAGCACCGGGTTGGTGAAGAACGAGCCCACCGACCAGGTGTCCGGGTCGGTGGGGTCGAGCACCATGCCCTTGCCGGCGCGCAGCTTGCGCACCGTGGCGCGGGCGTCGGCGAGCGGCACCCGGTCGCCCACCTCGACGCCGAGCGCCCGGGCCAGTTCGGCGTAGCGGACCGGGCCGGACAGCGGGGAGCGGGTGAGCCGGAAGTCGACGGTGAGCACCACCCAGCGGTCGCTGTACTTGAAGATGCTGCCCCGGTAGACGAACCCGCAGTCCGCCGCGGCGATCCGCACCACCTCGCGGCGGGTACGGTCGTACGCCTCGACGGCGACGATCGTCTCGGCGACCTCCTGGCCGTACGCGCCGACGTTCTGGATCGGGGTCGCGCCGGCCGAGCCCGGGATGCCGGAGAGGCACTCCAGCCCGGACCAGCCGCGCTCGACGGTGGCGGCGACGAGGTCGTCCCACGGCTCGCCGGCTTCGACACGTACCGTGACGGTGTCGCCGTCCTCGGCGACGGCCTGGAACCCCCGGGAGCGGACGAGCACGACGGTTCCGGGGAAGCCCTGGTCGCCGATCACGACGTTGCTGCCGCCCGCCAGCACCAGCACGGCCTGCTCTCGGGCTTCCGCTTCCTGCACCTTTAGTACGATCTGGGCGGCGTTCTCGGCGGTCTCCAGCCGCCCGGCGGGTCCGCCGAGCCGGAGCGTGGTGTAGCGCGCCAGGGTGGCCGGATCGGTCGGGTCACCGGCAGTAGCCGGTTCGGCGTAGACGTCTGACACGCCTTTCACCCTAGGCTGAGGGGTAGCCGGAGCACCCACTGGTGGCCCGGTCACCCCCGGGAGGATGGCGATGAGCAGACTGCACCACACGAAGGACTTCTGGATCGGCGCGCTGCGTACGGAGGGCCCCGCCTTCGCCGCGGCGGTGGCCGAGGCGCCGCCCGAGACACCCGTGCTGTCCTGTCCCGGCTGGACTGTCACCGATCTCGCTCATCACCTGACCCGCGTGTACGTCTGGGCGGGCACCGTGCTGTCCACGGGCGGCGCCACGCGCCCGGAGCGGCACGACCCGGAGCCGCCGGCGGGTCTGACCGCGGCGCAGTGGTACGCGCAGGAGTACGAGCGGCTCACCGCGCTGCTGGAGGCGACGGATCCGGAGGCGCCGGCCTGGAACTTCGCGCCCCAGCCGAAGAAGGCAGCCTTCTGGCCGCGCCGGATGGCGCACGAGACGGCCGTGCACCGCTGGGACGCCCAGCTCGCGATCGGTGCGGGTGATCCGATCGAGGCGAAGCTCGCGGCCGACGGGGTGAGCGAGGTGCTGGACACCTGGCTGCCGGCGGGCCGGCGGGTGCAGCCCGGGCAGTGGCGCGGCGTGGTGCAGCTGAACGCGACAGACGCGGCGCAGGAGTGGTACCTGCGGTTGCGGGGTGAGGGGGTCGCGCTGCTGGACACCGCGACGATCCTCGACCACGACGACCACCGCGCGCGGGCGCAGGTGTCCGGTACGGCGAGCGATCTGCTGCTGGCGCTGATGGGGCGGATCAGCTTCGACGCGCTGGACGTGGCGGGCGACCCGGCCCTGCTCGGGGGCCTGCGGGTCGGCTGACGACGGGCACCGGACGGAGAGGGGCGGCGGCCGCCCCTCTCCGTTTCTTTTCGGACAGCTCTGAGAGCGCTCTCTTGACAAGGTCCCGGACCCTCCACCACGCTGTCGTGAGAGCGCTCTCTTAGTTCCGGAACCGCCTTCCACCACCCTTTTCGACGACCCGAGAGGTCAGGGACAGCATGCTCACCTTCACGCGCCGCCGCCTGGCGGCGGTGGCCCTGGTCGCCGCCACCGCATTGCTCGGCACCACCGCCTGCGGCGGCGGTGACGATGCCGCCGCCGACGGGCCGATAACGCTCACCGTCGACGTCTTCGGCCAGTTCGGTTACGCCGATCTCTACCAGGAGTACATGGCCAGCCACCCCGGCGTGAAGATCGTCGAGCGGGGCACCGGCGGCAACCTCGACGAGTACTCCCCGAAGCTCACCCAGTGGCTCGCCGCGGGCAAGGGCGCCGGCGACGTGGTCGCCATCGAGGAGGGGCTGCTCGTCGAGTACAAGGCCAACCCGCAGAACTTCGTCAACCTGCTCGACCACGGCGCGGCCGACCTGAAGGGCAACTTCCTCGACTGGAAGTGGAACCAGGGGCTCACCGCCGACGGCAAGCAGCTCATCGGCCTCGGCACTGATGTCGGCGGCATGGCGATGTGCTACCGCACCGACCTGTTCGCCAAGGCCGGTCTGCCCACCGACCGGGAGGCCGTGTCCAAGCTCTGGCCCACCTGGCAGGACTACATCAAGGTCGGTGAGCAGTTCACCGCGAAGAAGACGGGCGCGTCGTTCCTGGACGCCGCGACCAACACGTTCAACACGATCCTGCTCCAGACCGCCGGCAACAGCAGCGGCTACAGCTACTACGACACCGGCAACAACCTGGTCGTCGGCAGCAACCCGGCGGTGAAGCAGGCGTACGACACCACGATGGACATCATCGACTCGGGGCTGTCCGGCAAGTACGGCTCCTGGTCCGAGGAGTGGGTCTCGGCGTTCAAGCAGTCGAAGTTCGCCACCATCGCCTGCCCGGCCTGGATGACCGGCGTGATCGAGGGCAACGCGGGCGCCGGCGCCAAGGGCAAGTGGGACATCGCCCAGATCCCCGGCAACGGCGGCAACTGGGGTGGCTCGTTCCTCGCCGTGCCGAAGCAGAGCAAGCACCAGGCCGAGGCGATCGAGCTGGCCAAGTTCCTGACCAGCGCCAAGGGTCAGATCGGCGCGTTCAAGGCGAAGGGTCCCCTGCCCTCCTCGCCGCAGGCGCTGGAGGACCCGGCGATCATCGACTCGAAGAACGCCTACTTCTCCGAGGCGCCGGTCGGGAAGATCTTCGCCGAGGGCGCCAAGAGCCTGAAGCCGGTCTACATGGGACCGAAGAACCAGGCCGTACGCACCGAGGTGGAGAACGCCGTCCGCTCGGTGGAGCTGGGCAAGCGCTCACCGGAGCAGGGCTGGACCGATGCGGTCGCCAACGCCGAGAAGGCCGCCGCCAAGTAACCCGAGCAGCGCGTGCGGGCGGCCACCCGGCCACGGGGGCCGCCCGCACGGCGGAAAGGAGTCCCGGGTCATGGCCGTCCAGCTCGACGCCCGCCCGCCGGTCACACCGGCACCCCGTCCCACCCGTCCCGGCCTGGGCAACCGGCTCAGCCGGCTCGACACCAGGTACTCGCCGTACCTGTTCATCGCCCCGTTCTTCCTGCTGTTCGGCGTCTTCGGGGCGTACCCGCTGGCGTACACGTTCTGGGTCTCGCTGCACGACTGGGACCTGCTCGGCGCCGAGCACCCGTTCATCGGCTTCGACAACTACACGCAACTGCTCGCCGACTCGGACTTCTGGCACTCGGTCGTCAACACGCTGGGCATCTTCGTGATCTCCACGGTCCCCCAGCTGCTCGCCGCGCTCTGGCTGGCCAACCTGCTCAACCGGCAGCTGCGGGCCCGTACCACCTGGCGGATGGCGGTGCTGATCCCGAACGTCACCTCGACCGCCGCCGTGGCGATCGTGTTCGCGGTGCTGTTCGGCCGCGAGTTCGGCATGATCAACTGGCTGCTCGACCACGTCGGGATCAGCGCGATCGACTGGAAGGCGAACCGGTTCGCCGCCTGGGTCGCCATCTCCACCATGGTCGACTGGCGCTGGACCGGCTACAACGCGCTGATCTTCCTCGCCGCCATGCAGGCCATCCCCCGCGACCTGTACGAGTCGGCGGCGATCGACGGGGCCGGCCGGGCCCGGCAGTTCTGGTCCATCACGGTGCCGCTGCTCAAGCCGACGATCATCTTCGCGGTCATCATCTCCACCATCGGCGGTCTCCAGCTCTTCACCGAGCCGCGGATGTTCAACTCCGGCACCAACGCGATCCGCGGCGGGCCGCTGCGGGAGTCGCAGACGGTGACCATGTACATGTTCGAGAACGCCTTCGCGCCGCACTACAACTTCGGCTACGGATCGGCGGTCGCCTGGCTGCTGTTCGCGCTCATCGCTGTGGTCGCGGCGATAAACGTCCTGCTCCTGCGCCGGCTCGGCGGCGGCTCCCGCAAGGAGGTCTCCCGATGACCCGCCTCTGGTCGGCAAGCCGGCTCACCTACCTGGCGCTGACCCTCTCGGCCGTCCTGTCGATCTTCCCGATCTACTGGATGTTCGTGGTGGCCAGCCGCACCAGCGACACGATGGGCCAGGTGCCGCCGCCGCTCACCCCCGGCGGCAACCTCGGCGCCAACATCGCCCGGCTGTTCGACAACACCGACGCGTACTTCCTGACCGGTCTGATCAACTCGGCCATCGTGGCCACCACCGTCACGATCTCGGTGGTGTTCTTCTCCACGCTGGCCGGGTTCGCGTTCGCCAAGCTGCGCTTCCGCGGGCGCAACGCGCTGCTGCTGGTCATCGTCGCCACCATGATGGTGCCCACCCAGCTCGGCGTGATCCCGCTCTACCTGCTGATGACGAAGCTGAACTGGAACGACCGGCTGCCCGCCGTGATCGTGCCGGCGCTGGTCACCGGCTTCGGCGTGTTCATGATGCGCCAGTACGCCGGCCAGGCGGTGAGCACCGAGCTGATCGAGGCGGCCCGGATGGACGGCTGCAACACCGCGCGGATCTACTGGAACGTGGTGCTGCCCGCGCTGCGACCGGCCGCCGCCGTCCTCGGCCTGCTCACGTTCATGACCACCTGGAACGACTTCCTGTGGCCGTACGCGGTGCTGAACGACCCGGAGAACCCGACGGTGCAGCTGTCGCTGCGGGCCCTCTCCGACGGGTACTACCAGGACATGTCGCAGGTGTTCACCGGCACGGCGATCGCCACGCTGCCGCTGCTGCTGGTGTTCATCGTCTTCGGCCGCCAGATCATCGGCGGGATCATGGAAGGTGCGGTCAAGGCATGAGCAACGTCCGATTCCCGGAGGGCTTCGTCTGGGGCGGGGCCACCGCCGCGTACCAGATCGAGGGCGCCGCCCGCGACGACGGTCGCGGCCCGTCGATCTGGGACACCTTCAGCCGTACGCCGGGCGCGGTGTTCGCCGGCCACACCGGCGACGTGGCCTGCGGCCACTACCACCGGTACGCCGAGGACGTCGCGCTGATGGCCGAGCTGGGGCTGCGGGCGTACCGGTTCTCGGTGTCCTGGCCCCGGGTGCGGCCGGACGGCACCGGCCCGGTGGAGCCGCGCGGGCTGGACTTCTACGACCGGCTGACCGACGCGCTGCTGGACGCCGGCCTCGACCCGATCGTCACGCTCTACCACTGGGACCTGCCGCAGGCGCTGGAGGACCGGGGCGGCTGGACCGTCCGGGAGACCGCCGAGCACTTCGCCGAGTACGCGCTCGCCGTGCACGGCCGCCTCGGCGACCGGGTCCGCACCTGGACCACGCTCAACGAGCCGTGGTGCTCGGCCTACCTCGGGTACGGCTCCGGGGTGCACGCGCCGGGACGCCGCGACGCCGGTGACGCGTTCCGGGCCGTACACCATCTGCTGCTCGGCCACGGCCTGGCGGCGCGGGCGCTGCGCGCGGCCGGCGCGGAGACGCTCGGGATCACGCTCAACCTGGCCGACGTGCAGCCGGCGGACGCGGGCAGCGCCGCCGACGCCGAGGCGGTCCGGCTGGTCGACGGCCTGCACAACCGGATCTTCCTGGACCCGCTCACCGGCGGCGGCTACCCGGCGGACGTGCTGGCCCACGTCAGCCGGATCGTCGCGCCCGACTTCGTCAGGGACGGGGACGAGAAGCTGATCGCCGCGCCGCTGGACCTGCTCGGCCTGAACTACTACGCGCCCACCTACGTGGCCGGGCGTGCGGGCGGCGCGGGCGGCGACGCGTACCCGGGCACCGCCGGGACCGTCGAGTTCCTGCCGCCGGCCGGGCCGCTGACCGACATGGGCTGGTCGATCGAGCCGGCCGGGCTGACCCGGCTGCTGGAGCGCGTCGCGGCCGACTATCCCGGACTACCCCTGATGATCACCGAGAACGGCGGGGCGTTCCCCGACAACGACCTCGACGAGCAGGGCGGGGTGGCCGACGCCGACCGGATCGCCTACCTCGACGGGCACCTGCGCGCGGCACACGAAGCCATCGCCCGCGGCGTGGACCTGCGCGGTTATCTCGTATGGTCGGTGCTGGACAACTTCGAATGGGCCGAGGGTTACCGGAAGCGGTTCGGGATCGTCCACGTCGACTACCTGACCCAGCGGCGCACACCAAAGCACAGCGCCCGCTGGTACCAGGAGGTGATCGCCCGGAACGGGCTGTGACGAGGTGGTGGTTACGGGGATGACGACGGCACAGCGACCGACCCTGGAGGCGGTGGCCCGGCTGGCCGGCGTGTCCCGGGCAACCGTCTCCCGGGTGGTGAACGGCTCGACCACTGTCGCCGAGCCGATCCGGCAGGCGGTACGCCGGGCGGTCGAGGAACTCGGGTACGTCCCGAACCTCGCCGCCCGCAGCCTGGTCACCCAGCGGACCGACTCGGTCGCGCTGGTGATGCCCGAGGCGGCCACCCGGGTCTTCTCCGACGACCAGGTGTTCCCGGGCATCATCCGGGGCGCGGCACAGGAGCTGGAGGCGGCGGACAAGCAGCTCGTGCTGATGCTCGCCGGTTCGCCGGCCGGGCACGAACGGGTCGAGCGGTACACCACCGGGCGCCACGTCGACGGGGTGCTGTTCGCCTCGCTGCACGGCGAGGACCCGCTGCCCGGCCGGCTGGCCCGCCTCGGCATCCCGGTGGTGTGCAGCGGGCGGCCGCTGGACGGCGCCGACGTGCCGTACGTGGACGTCGACCACGAAGGCGGCGTGAGCACTGCGGTGCGGCACCTGATCGCGAGCGGCCGGCGGCGGATCGCCACCATCGCCGGGCCGCAGGACATGGTCGCCGGGATCGAACGGCTGATCGGCTACCGCAGCGCGATCACCGAGGCCGGGCTGCCGGAGCTGGTCGCGTACGGCGACTTCACCCGCGAGTCCGGCACCGCCGCGATGCGCGAGCTGCTCGCCGCCGACCCGGAACTGGACGCCGTGTTCGCCGCCTCCGACCTGATGGCGCACGCCGCCCTGCGCACGCTGCGGGAGTCCGGGCGGCGGGTGCCCGAGGACGTGGCGGTGATCGGGTTCGACGACATCGAGACGGCGGCGTACACGGAGCCGCCGCTGACCACGGTGCGGCAGCCGATAGTGGAGCTGGGCCGGTCGATGACCCGGCAACTGCTGCGGATCGCCGCAGGCGAGCAGGTCGAGCAGGCGCTGGTGCTGCCCACGGAGTTGGTGCTGCGCGAGTCCGCGTAAGGAAGGGCCCCCTCTTAGCGCCTCAGGTCGAGGAGGGGGCCCTTATTAACAGCCCGCCGGGTGACAGCCCGCCGCGCGTTAACCGGTCGCGGGGCGGGCGGCGGCGGGGCTAGGGTCCGCCGGATGAGTGCAGCCGAGATCCGCCCCGCCCGCCCCGACGACGCGCCCGCCGTGGTGGCGTTGCGCGCGCTCGTCTTTCCCTATCTGGTGCGCGGCGTCGAGCCGACCCGCCGCATGATCGCCGAACCACCGCCCGGCGAGGACTGGGCGGCCTGGGTCGCCGAGGCGGACGGCGAGGTAGTCGGCTGGGCGTCGGCGTACCGCAACACGCAGACCTCGACGCCCGGCGTGGGGATGATCTCCCTGCTGCACGTGCACCCGGAGCACCGGCGCCGGGGCACCGGCACCACGCTGATCGACACCGCGCTCGGGCACCTGCTGACGCTCGGGTCCACCGAGGTGCTCACCTACGCGCATACCGAGTCGCTGCCGTTCGCGCAGCGGCACGGCTTCACGCCCAGCCGGGAGGTGCGTTACTCGGCGCTGGACCTGAGCACGCCCCCGCCGATGCCGCAGGCGCCGCCGGACGTACGGCTGGTGTCCGCCGCCGCGCTCGACCCGCGCCAGGTGCACCGGGTCGACGCCGAGGCGTCCCGGGACGAGCCGGGGGACGTGCCGACGGACTCGCTCGGCTTCGACCTGTGGCGGTACGAGTGCTGGGACAACCCGGGGCTGGACCGGGAGGCGAGCACACTCGCCGAGGTGGACGGGGAACTCGTCGCGCTCAGCCTGGTCCAGCGGGACGGTGAACGGATGTGGTCGGACTTCACCGGCACGCTGCCCGCGTACCGGGGGCGAGGGCTGGCCCGGCTGGCCAAGCAGGCTGCACTCCACCGCGCCGCGGCACGTGGGGCTCGCACCGCGTACACCTCGAACCACGAGGTGAACGCGCCGATGCTGGCGATCAACGAGCGGCTCGGCTACCGGCCGGTGGACAGCCAGTGGTCGTGCCGGCGAACGCTCAGCTGAGCCCGGCGGCCACCCGCACCGCTGCGGCGTACGTATCGGCGCCGAACAGCACCAGCCGCGCCTCGGTGACGTGCTCCGGGGTGGCCGCGTGCAGCACGGTGAGCGCCTGCGTCACCGCGTCCTCGACCGGCCAGCCGTAGATCCCGGCGGAGATGAGCGGGA
Organism: Micromonospora sp. ATLC20; assembly: GCF_057196585.1. Lineage (NCBI taxonomy): Bacteria > Bacillati > Actinomycetota > Actinomycetes > Micromonosporales > Micromonosporaceae > Micromonospora > Micromonospora sp. ATLC20. The sequence goes on along the minus strand of NZ_JBXUOV010000006.1, from coordinate 51,158 downwards.
ACGCGACGCTCGTCGCGCCGAGCCCGTCGGCGATGCGCAGGCTGTTGGCGTAGCAGTCGCGCAGCAGCGCCGAACGGTCCTCGCGCGGCGAGAAGACCGGGCCGACCGTGTGCACCACCCAGCGGGCGGGCAGGTTGCCGGCGGTGGTGGCGACGGCCTGGCCGGTGGGCAGCCCGCGCCCGTAGCGGGAGGCACGCAGCGCGCGGCACTCCTCCAGGATCGCCGGTCCACCGCGCCGGTGGATCGCGCCGTCCACTCCGCCGCCGCCGAGCAGCGACGAGTTGGCGGCGTTGACTATCGCGTCGACCTGCTGCGCGGTGATGTCCCCCTCGATCAGGACGGTGTCCATCTCAGCTCTCCTCGATCGGCTGGCCCAGCGAGCGGCGGGCCAGCAGCGCGGCCCCGGCGACGGCGGCCGGCATGACCAGCACCGCGCCGAGCGGGATCAGGAAGCACAGGAAGACCGCTACCCCGAAACCGAGCGCCGTCGGCCGGTCGGCCCGCAGCCGCACCCGCCGGTCCGGCAGCCGCATCCCGCGCCGGTAGAACGGCGCGCCGACCAGCTCCAGCGCCAGGAACCAGCCACCCACCAGGGCACCGACCACCGGGACCACCGTCTGTCCCACCACCGGGATGAAACCGGCGGCGAACAGGGGTACGCCGATCAGCGCGGACAGCGCCACCAGACGCAGCGAGTCGGCGAGGCTGCGCCGCAGCGAGGACCAGAACGGCACGTCCACCGCGCCGGGGGTGCCGCCGAGCCGGTCCTCGACCCGCTCGGAGATCGCCTCGTAGAACGGGTCGCCGATGACGAGCGTGACGGCGGTGAACGTGAGCACCCCGACCAGCCCGGCGACCCCGACCACCGCCAGCCCGGCGGCGACCCGCAGCAGCCCGCGCCAGGGCGACGACCAGTCGTCGGCGAACGGGGTGAGCCAGCCCGCCAGGTCGTCGACGAAGTAGAGCAGCGTGGCGAACAGGGCCACGTAGAGCGCGCCGGTGATCAGCGCCGGGATCACGCCGAGCAGCATCAGCTTCGGGCTGCGGACGTACATGCCGAAGCCGCGCAGCAGCAGCCCGGCACCGCCGAGGAAGCGGGTGGCCGCGCCGGTGACCGGCGCGATCGTACGGGAGGCGTTCACGACGGCACAGCCTAATCTGCCGGTGCACCACAATGGGCGGGTGCGTGCGTCCCGGCTGATCTCGCTTGTGCTGCTGCTCCAGTCGCGGGAGACGATGACCGCCGCCGAGCTTGCCCGCGAGCTGGAGGTGTCCGAGCGGACCGTCTACCGGGACGTGCTGGCGCTCTCCGCCGCCGGTGTCCCGGTGTACGCGGACCGGGGCCGGGCCGGCGGCTACCGGCTGCTCGGCGGCTACCGGACCCGGCTGACCGGGTTGAGCCGGGACGAGGCCGAGGCGCTGTTCCTGGCCGGGCTGCCCGGACCCGCAGGGGACATGGGACTTGCCGACTCGGTCGCCGCCGCCGAGCTGAAGGTGCTCGCCGCGCTGCCGCCGAGCCTGCGGGACGCGCCCGCGCGTACCGGGCAGCGGTTCCACCTGGACGTGCCCGGCTGGTTCCGGGAGACGACGCCGCCGCCGGCACTCGCCGAGCTGGCCCGGGCGGTCTGGCGGGACCTGATGGTGGAACTGCGCTACCGGCGCGGGGACCGGGAGGTGACCCGCAGGCTGGCGCCGTACGGGCTGGTGCTGAAGAACGGGGTCTGGTACCTGGTCGGCCGGGTCGGTGACGGCTGGCGGACGTACCGGGTGGACCGGGTGGCGGCGGTCGAGGTGGGCGCCGACGGGTTCGACCGGGACGAGGCCTTCGACCTCGGGGCGTACTGGCGGGAGCAGGCCGGCGCGTTCCTGCGTGAGCTGCTGCGGGAGCGGGTGACGGTGCGGCTCGGCCCGGCCGGGCTGCGGGCGCTGCGGCACCTGGTGGACGCGCCGTTCGTCTACGCCGAGGCGGTGGACGCGGCCGGGCCGCCGGACGAGCAGGGCCGGCTGGTGCTGCGGCTGCCGGTCGAGTCGGTGGACGTCGCGTACACCCAGTTGCTGGCGCTCGGCCCGGAGGTGGAGGTGCTGGCGCCGCCGCGGCTGCGGGCACGCTTCGCCGAGGCGACCCGCCGCGCGGCGGCGCTCTACACCGATCCGCCGTCCGACGGTCAGCGGTAGCCGTCCGGGTCGGCGGGCTTGCCCGGCTTGACCACCTCCTCGTAGTAGCGGGCCCAGTGCGGGCGGCTGCCGTCGACGTCGGTGAAGCCGTACACCTGGGCCAGGCCGCCGCTGTCCAGCGACTGCCCGTTCCAGCGGGCCCGGTCCGGGTCGGCGGCCAGGGCCGCCACCGCGCGCCCGACGAGCGCCGGCGTCTCCGACATGACGAAGTGCGGCTCGGTCTTCGCGGCGTCGCGCCAGGTGGCCTCGGTGACGCCGTAGTGTTCGAGCATCGCCTCCGAGCGCAGCCAGCCCGGCGTGAGCGCGACGGCGGTGCAGCCGTGCGGGGCCAGCTCGTGCGCCTGGCTGAAGCCGAGCCGGTTCACCGACACCTTCGCCAGGTCGTAGAAGACCGACAGGCGGTACTCCCTGTCGTTGTGCTCCTTGGTGCCGTCGCCGATCTCGACGACCAGCCCGCCGGGCTTGCGGATCAGCAGCGGCAACGCGAAATGGCTGGTGATGATGTGCGTGTCGACCGCGAGCCGCAGCATGCGGAAACCGGCGTCGAGCGGCTGCTCCCAGACCGGCTTCTCCCAGGTGATCAGCGGATCGCCGCCCCAGACGTCGTTCACCAGCACGTCGAGGCGGCCCTGCTCGGCGTCGATCCGCTCGACCAGGCGGCGTACCTGCTCGGGGTCGAGGTGGTCGACGGCGACGGCGATGCCGGTGCCTCCGGCGGCGGTGACCAGCTCGGCGGTCTCCTCGATCGTCTCCGGCCGGTCCATCTCGGAGCGGCGCTCGCGGGTGGTGCGGCCGGTGGCGTAGACGGTGGCCCCGGCGGCGCCGAGCTGCACGGCGATCTGCCGGCCGGCGCCCCGGGTCGCGCCCGCGACGAGCGCGACAGTTCCGGTCAGTGGTGAGTTCATGGGATCACCGTGTCAGCGATACCTGACAGCGGAAGTCCGGTTTCCCGAACGAACCGAATAGGCGATCATCACCGGTATGCACCTGCTGCTGTCCGGGATCGTCGGTTCGGTCGCGTACGGGCTGGCCGGTCCCGGGTCGGACACCGACCGGATCGGCGTGTTCGCCGCGCCCACAGTCGCGTTCCACGGCCTGCGCCCGCCGCGCGAGTCGGTGGTCACCACCGATCCGGACGTCACGCTCCACGAGGCCCGCAAGTACGCGCTGCTGGCGCTGAGCGGCAACCCGACCGCCACCGAGCTGATGTGGCTGCCCGAGGACTGCTACGAGACCCGTACCGGATTCGGCGAGGAGCTGATCGCGATCCGCTCGGCGTTCCTCAGCGCGCCGCGGGTCCGCGACGCCTACCTCGGGTACGCCTCACAGCAGTTCCGCAAGCTCGCCGCCGCCCCGGCGGACAGCGGTGGAGGACGGCGTTCGGCGAAGCACGCCCGGCACCTGGCCCGGCTGCTGCACCAGGGCCGGACGCTGTACGCGACAGGCGTGCTGGAGATCCGCCTCGCCGACCCGGAGTGGTTCCGCGCGTTCGGCGAACGGGTCGCCGGCGGCGCGGTGGACGAGGCGCAGTCCCTGGTGGCGGCCGCCGAGGCGGAGTTCGACCGAACCCGATCGCCGCTGCCGGAGCGCCCGGACGAGGAGACGGTGGAACGCTGGCTGCTCGCCGTCCGCGCGGCGTACCTGCCGCGCTGAGCGGGTCAGTCCGCCAGGCGCACGCGTACCCGGCGGTTGGCCCGCCCCTTGCTCTCCACCTTGACCACCTGGACCTTGCCGATCTGGGCGGTGGAGGCGACGTGCGTGCCGCCGTCGGCCTGCACGTCCAGCCCGACGATGTCGACGATCCGCACCTCCTGCTCCTCCGGCGGGATCAGGTTCGACTGGGTACGGATGATGTCCGGCAGGGCGAGCGCCTCGGCGCGCGGCAGCACCCGCACCGCCACCGACCGGTCGGCCGCCACCTCGGCGTTCACCAGTTCCTCGATGCGGGCCTTGAAGTCCGGCGGCACCTCGGGGAGGTTGAAGTCCATCCGCGCCTCGCCCGGCTCCATGTTGCCGCCGGTGACGAGCGCGCCGAAGTCGCGGAACACCACGCCGCAGAGCACGTGCAGGCCGGAGTGGGTGCGCATCAGCATCGTCCGGCGGGCGTCCTCCACCGCGCCGACCACCTCGGTGCCGACCGGGGGCACCGGGTCACCCTCGGCCGGGATCAGCCACAGGTCGTCGCCCTTGCGGGTGCCGACGATCCGGGTCTGTACGCCCTGCCAGAGCAGCACCCCGTGATCCGGCGGCTGCCCGCCGCCACCCGGGTAGAACGCGGACCGGTCCAGCACGATGCCCTGCTCGGGATCGGCCTCCAGCACCCGGCAGGTCCACTCGCGCAGGGTCGGATCGGCGAGGTCGAGCCGGTGCGTACGGCCGTGGTGTGTGACGCCCATGGACGGCGACGTTACCCGTTCAGGAACTCCGAGACGCGCTCCCGCAGGTCGGCGCGCTCCGTCCAGAGCACGCCGGGCCTGTCGTACACGTGCAGGGTGGCGTTCGGGAGCGCGGCGGCGAGCCGTTCGGCGACGGCGACCGGGTGCAGGTCGTCCTCGGCGGCGGCGATGACCAGCGCCGGCGCGGTGACCGCGGCGAGCACCCCGGCGTGGTCGAGCGGGGCCTGGGCGGGCAGGTCGGCCAGCCCCGGCGCGAGCCCGTCACGCAGCAGCTGGTCGAGCCGTTGCCGCAGGTACGCCCACCCGGCCGGGGTGTTGCGCACCGACGGCGGCAGTTCCAGCGACACCGCGTCGGCCAGTGCCGAGGCGTCGCCCTCGGCCACCGCGTCGAGCAGGCCGGTGAGCCGGGCGCGGGCCACCTCGCCGCGCGGTGTGTCCAGCACGGCAGGCAGGAAGAAGACGAGCCGCTCGAAGCGTTCCGGGCTCTCCGCGAGCAGCCGGCACAGCGCGCCCGCGCCGAGGCTGGCGCCGAACGCCCGGGTCGCGCCGCCCAGGTCCGCGACGGCGCGCAGGTCGCGGGCGAGGTCCAGGTAGCTCCACGGCCCGGGCGGGGAGTCGGAGCGGCCGTGCCCGCGGAACTGGAAGAAGACGCGCCGCCCGGCGACGCCGCTGCCGAACGGGCGGGTGGTGGCGATGCCGCTGCCCAGCCCGTGCGCGAACACGGTGACCGGGTCACCGGTGCCGGTGACCAGCCGTTCCAGGCTCACCCCGTGCGGGGTGGCGACCAGCTCCGTCTCCGGCTCGGGCAGCGCGGGACGCCCGGTCCGGGGCGCGCCGGGGCCGGGCCCCCAGGTGCGGGGACCGCCGTCCGGCGGCGGAGGCCAGCGGAAACCTCTCACCAGGACCCTCGGCCGTCGTGCAGATCCCGCAGGCCGGGCCGCACGTCGAGTAGGTAGATCAGACCGGCGGCGATGCCGATCAGTCCGAACAGGCTGATCGGGCCGAAGCCGAGCAGGGTCAGCAGCAGGCAGACCGCCAGGATGGCGACCCAGCCGCCCTTGGGCAGCGTGCCGAGCGCGGCGAAACCGTCGCCGCGCTGGGTGACCGCATGCACCAGCGCCACTCCCTGTACGACCAGGGCGAAGACGAGCAGGATCAGCTGGATCACGTCTTGGACTGCGAACGCGAAGATCGGCGCGGCGATGGCCATGGGGGCAAGCTTATGCCGAGACCCCGGAAACGTCCGACAAGACGTTGTCCGGGGTCCGGTGGAGCATCAGGTCACTCGGCGGCCGGGCGGGTCCGCTTCGTGGCCTTCGGCAGCTTCGCCGACGGGGTGGCCGGCTTGGTCGCCTTGGTGGCGGTCGTCTTGGCGACGGCCTTGGTCGCGGTCGCCTTGGTGGCGCGGGTGCGCTTCACCGCGGCCGGCTTGGCGGCCACCACCTCGGCCACCTCGGCCGGGCTGGGCACCTCGGTCGCCGCGGCGGCCTTCGGCGCGGTCTCCGGCTTCGGGGTGATCTCGGTCTTCGAGGCGACCTCGGTGCCGGTCGCCGCGGTGGCCTCGATGTCGGCGTTCACCGTGTCGGCGGCCTCCAGCACGTCGGCGCCGACGACGCGCTCACCACGGGCGACCAACTCGGCGTACGCGGCCAGCGCGCGCTCCTGCGCGGCGTGCGCCCCGGCCACCACGACGGCGGCGTTGCGGGTGGCGGCCTCGCGGAGCTTGTCCAGGTTCGCCGCCTCGCGCAGCTTCTCCAGGTTGGCGGCCTCGCGGAGCTGGTCGAGGTCGGTGGCGACGGCGCGGTCGCGCAGCCCGGTGGCGGCCTGGTTGGCGGTCTTCAGCGTCTCGGTGGCCTTCTGGCGCAGCTCGAAGCCGGTGACGACGGCCTTGCCGCCGAGGTCGGTCACGACCCGGGTGCCGAGGCCGCTGACCACGGTGGGCAGCTTGCGCAGCTGCTCCAGGGCCAGCTCACCGGCGCCGGCGGCGGCGTAGAGGGGTGCGGGGATGCGGTTGGTCTTCGGCTGGGTGGTCATGACTGCTCCTCTTCGGCCGCACCGGCGGCCTTCCGGGCCGCCCGGCGGGCGGTCGTGTCCTGCGGGGCGGCGGTGGTCGGGGCGGGCGCGGTGGTCGGGGCGGGCGCGGCACCCGCTTCGGTGACGGCCACCGATTCGAGGACCGCCTCGGTCGGCGTGCCCTCCGGCGTGACCGGACCGGTCGCGGCCGCCGCCACCGTCGCCGGGGCCTCCGGCGCGGTGGCGGGCTCGGTCGCGGCGGTCTTCTCGGCCGTCTCCGCCGTCGTGGCCGCCTCGGTCGCCTCGGCCAGGCGGGCGTTCTCGCGCCGGAACGTCTCGTAGATCTGGGTGAGCGACTGCTTCTGGGCCATGGTCAGCTCGGGGTCGACGGCGATCGCCGCGAGCACGCCCTGGCCCTCCTTGTCGTCCAGCAGCCCGGCACGCAGGTACATCGCCGGGGTGGAGACACGAAGTGCGCTGGCGAGCTGCTGGAGCACCTCGGCACTCGGCTTGCGCAGCCCGCGCTCGATCTGGCTCAGGTAGGGATTGCTGACGCCCGCCTGCTCGGCGAGCTGGCGCAGTGAGATCTTCGCGTTGCGCCGCAGGTCGCGAATGAACCCGCCGACATCGGGAAGGTCCTTGCTGGTGGCCATGACTCAACGCTAGCTCGGGCCGCTAACTACTGCAAGCAAAACGCTAGCCAGAGTTAGCAGGGTCACCGAAGGTGGGTTGCGGAGGCCATGTCCGGTCCGTACCGTTCTCCCCCGTGACCAAGATCGATATCAACGGTGCCCAGCTCGCGTACGACGAGAGCGGCACCGGCACCGCCGTGGTGCTGCTGCACGCCGGCATCGCGGACCGGCGGATGTGGCGCGGGCAGATCCCGGCGCTCGCGCAGCGGCATCGGGTGATCGCACTGGACCTGCGCGGCTACGGCGAGTCGGAGCTGCCGACCACGCCGTTCGCCCGCCACGACGACGTGGTCGGGCTGCTCGACGCGCTGGGCGTCGAGCGGGCCGCGCTCGTCGGCTGCTCGTTCGGCGGACGGGTCGCGGTGGACACCGCGCTCGCCCACCCGGAGCGGGTCTCGGCGCTGGCGCTCTTCGGCGCCCCGGTCTCCGGCAACGAGTGGTCCGAGGAGACCGAGCAGCTCTGGGAGGAGCTGGTCGGCGACGTGGACCCGGAGGACTTCGCCGCCACCGCCGCCGGTGAGGTGCGGTTCTGGGTGGTCGGCCCGACCCGCCGGCCGGAGGACGTCGACCCGGAGCTGATCCGGTTCGCCGAGGAGATGGACCGCCGGGCGCTCGCCGCCGAGCAGGCGCTGAGCGCGATCGAGGTGGGCGAGCTGGACCCGCCGGCCATCGACCGGCTGGGCGAGCTGCGCGTACCGGTGCTGGTCGGCACCGGCGCAGACGACCTGGCCGACATCCGCCGGCTGGCCGACCGCATCGCCGACGAGGCCCCCCAGGGCGTACGCATGCCCGACGTCCCCGACGCGGCCCATCTGCTCCCCTTGGAGCGCCCCACCGAGACCAACGCCGCCCTACTGCCCTTCCTCCCCTGACCGCCCCCTCCCTCCCCTTATCACAGATCTTGCACTTGCGGCCCTCGGGGCGCCCGGGATGGGCGATTTGCCGGGGCAGCAAGTGCAAGATCGCCGAGGCTGGGCGAGGCGCGGGAAGGCGCGGGGCGGGGCAGGGCGGGTGGGTTACCAGAGGGGGCGGATGGCTCCTACCGGGAGGCCGCCGCCCAGCAGGGGTGGCTCGGCGTACTCGGTGAGGATCGGGGCGCGCACGTCCAGGCGCGCCAGGGCGGACACCAGGACGGGTGTGCGGGCCCTCGCGGCGCCGTCGTCGATCTTCAGGGCCACGGCGCCGACCTCCGGGATCGCCGCCGCGATCACACCCTCCGCGCCGATCTTGGCGAGCAGACCGGGTACGCCGCGCATCAGCCGCGTGTCCTCCGCCTGGGTGCCGCCGACAAGCTCCGGGTACGCCCGCATCGCGTCCGCCACCGTCCGCTCGACGGTGCCCGGCTCGGCGCCGACCAGCCGCAGAAACGCCCGTGCCAGCCCGGTCAGCGACACGGCCAGCACCGGCGCACCGCAGCCGTCCACCCCGACCGCCGCCGCCCGCTCACCGGTGATCTCCTCGATCGTGGTGGTCAGGCACTGCTGGAGCGGGTGCTCCGGCCGCCAGTAGCCGTCCAACGGCCAGCCCGCCGCCAGGCAGGTGCGCACCATGCCGGCGTGCTTGCCGGAGCAGTTCATCAGCACCCGGGCCGGGCCGCCGCCGGCCCGCAGCACCGCCTCCCGGGCGGCCTCGCCGAACGGCAGGTCCGGCGGGCAGTGCAACGCCTCCTCGGTCAGGCCGGCGTCGCGCAGCAGCGCGGTCACCCGCTCGACGTGGAACTCCTCGCCCGCGTGGCTGGCCGCGACGAGCGCGATGTCGGCCGGATCGGTGAGCGGCAGGCCGGCCCGGAGCATGCCGATCGCCTGCATCGGCTTGCTCGACGAGCGGGGGAAGATCGGCGAGGTGACGTCACCTGCCCCGGCGACCGGCTCACCGGCGGCGTCGAGCACCACCACGGAACCCCGGTGGACGCCCTCCACGAAGCCGGACCGGACCACCTCGGCGAGCGGCACGCCGCCCTCGTACGTTTTTCCCACGGTATGGACGGTACCGAGGGGACGGACCCGGTCGGCGGCGGGGTGACCTGCGACGTCGACCGGGGCGGTACGGGGTCGAAGCGGGGTGCGCCGCTTACCGGACGGTAGCCGGGACGCCGAGCAGCGTACGGGCCTCGGCGGTGGTCAGCGGGGGGCGCTGGGCGAGCTGGGCGAAGCCCACCGCCCGCGCGACGAGCTGCATGTTGGACTCCACCGGGCGGCCCTTGGCGTACGTGACCGTGTCCTCCATGCCGACCCGCAGGTGACCGCCGGTCGACAGCGAGGCCAGCATCACCGGGATGGTGCTGCGGCCGATGCCGGTGGCCGAGAACGTGGTGCCCTCGGGCAGGTCGCGAAGCATCTGCTGGGCCGCCACAAGGGTCGCCGTGGTGCCGGGCATGCCACCCGGTACGCCCATCACGAAGTCGACGTGCACGTGCCCGCCGTGCGGCAGGCCGTACTTGCCGAGCAGCCGCTGCAGGGCGGTGAGGTGGCCCAGGTCGAAGATCTCGTACTCGGGGACGACGCCCCGCTCCTGCAGCCGGGTGTGCAGGTCGACGATGAACTCCCACCGGTTGAGGAACACGTCGTCGCCGAAGTTGACCGTGCCCATGGTGCAGGAGGCCATGTCGGGTGCGGCGTCGAGCACCGCCAGCCGGGCCGACTCCGGGTCGGTCACCGCGCCGCCGGAGGAGAGCTGCACGATCAGGTCGGTGCTCTCCCGCAGCGCCGTCACCGTGTCGCGCAACCGCCCCTGGTCGAGCGTGGGACGCGCGTCGTCGTCGCGGATGTGGACGTGGATCACGGCGGCGCCGAGCGCCTCGCACTCCTTGGCGGTCAGCAGCAGCTCGTCGAGCGTCACCGGCAGCGCCGGCACCTCCGCCTTCGCCGACTCCGCGCCGGTGGGGGCAACCGTGATCAACGTCCCTGTCGTCATGCCCCGGATCCTAGACCGGCACCCGACGCCGGGTCGACCGGAGGATTTCCGGTGCGGGCGGCGTCATGAAGGGATCCTTCCGCCTCCGATGGCGTTACGAAGGGGCCCTTCCTTACACGTCGATGGCGGCGGCGCTCTCGCCGACGAGCAGGCGGGCGTCGTCGGGCGTGTTGCGCTTCAGCACGGCAAGCGCCACCTGACCCAGCTCGTAGTGCTGCACGGCGGTGCCAACGAAGCCGACCGTCCGGCCGTCGAGCGTCACCGGCGTACCGGCCACCGGCGGCTGGTCGCTCGCCACGCCGTCCAGGTGCAGCAGGACGAGCCGGCGGGGCGGCTTGCCGAGGTTGTGCACCCGGGCGACCGTCTCCTGCCCCCGGTAGCACCCCTTGTCCAGGTGCACTGCCGGGGCGATCAGGTCCACCTCGGCCGGGATCGTCCGGTGGTCGGTGTCCACGCCGGCCCGGGCCCGCTTGGCGGCCACCCGGATCGCCTCGTACGCCCACAGCCCGGCCACCGGGACCCCGGCGCCGCGCAGTTCCGCCACCACCCCGTCCATGGCGGCCCGGGGCACGAGCAGGTCGACGCCGAGCGCCACCCGCCGGGCCCAGCCGCCGACCGGGAGCGGCTTGACGTCGTACACCACGGAGGGCCGCGCGGGCAGCTCGCCGGAACGGAACTTCGGACCCGGCACCGCTGCGACGTCGGGCGCGGCCAGCCCGGTGACACCGAGCGTGTCGAGCGCGCCCTGCGCCTCCGGCCCGACCAGCGACAGCAGCGCGTGGTCGGCGGTGGCGTCGCGCGGGTCGACCCTGCTGAAGAACCGCATCTTCTCCAGGTACGACAGCAGGCCCTCGGTCATCCCCGGCTCGGTGTCGAGCCAGGTGGTCTCGCCGTCGTCGGCGACCATCGCGTGCTGCTCGACGTGCCCGTGCGGGGAGAGCACCAGCAGCTCGGTGCCCTGCCAGGGGGCCAGCGCGGCCAGGTGCTGGCTGGTGAGCGTGTGCAGCCAGCTGATCCGTTCCTCGCCGGGCACCGCGACCACGCCCCGGTGCGAGCGGTCCACCAGGCCCACGCCGGTGGCCAGGAGCCGCTGCTCGCGCATCGGGTCGCCGTAGTGGGCGGCCACCGGGCCTACCCCGGCCGCCCGGTGGGCCGGTTCGGGCTGGTCCCGGGTCTGGTCGTCGATGGCGTCGGTGGTCACCGCGCCCGCGATGTCGATCATGTGCGTTCCCCGTCCTGTGCGCAGCGGCCGCAGACCCCGAAGAGCGCGACGTGCCCGATGTCGACCTGGAACCCGCGCTGCTCGGCCAGCTGGTCGGCGAGCGGGCGGAGCATCTCCGGGGCGATCTCGTCGATCGCCCCGCACTCCCGGCACACCAGGTGCACGTGCTGGTGCTCACCGGCCGCGTGGTAGGTCGGCGAGCCGTGCGACAGGTGCGTGTGCGTGACCAGGCCGAGCCGTTCCAGTAGCTCGAGAGTGCGGTAGATGGTGGTGATGTTGACGCCGGCCGCCACCTCGCGGACCGCGGTGTGCACCTGCTCCGGGGTGGCGTGCCCCAGATCCAGGACCGCCTGGAGCACCAGCTGCCGCTGCGCCGTCAGCCGCAGCCCGCGCGAGCGGAGCATTTCCGCGAGGGAGGATTCGGACACCCTTCGATCATAGTTCGGCCGCCGCGCGGGCCGGTCCGCCGCCGGGGGTACGCCACTACGCTGCGCCAATGGGTACGACACGGGTGGCGGTGCTCGGCCGGGGACTCGTACCGGCGGGTGAGCCGGTGCTGCGCGGCGACGACCGGGGTGTCCTGCACGGCGACGGCCTGTTCGAGACGGTGCACCTGCGCGACGGCCGCCCCTGGCTGCTGGAGCCGCACCTGGCCCGGCTGCGGGCCGGCGCGGCGGCGATCGACCTGCCGCTGCCCCCTGACGCCGGGCTCGTCGAACTGCTGGACGAGGTGCGCGCCGGCTGGCCCGCCCGGACCGAGGGCGCGTTGCGGCTGGTCTGCACGCGGGGGCCGGAGGGCGGCGGGCCACCCACGGTGTACGCCACGCTGGGCGAGGTGCCGGCGTCGGCCCGGGCGGCCCGGCGCACCGGGGTGACTGTGGCCACGCTGCCGCTCGGGGTGGCCGCCCGGTCCCGCCCCGAGCTGGGGTGGCTGCCGAGCGGTGTGAAGTCCACCTCGTACGCGCTCAGCACCGCCGCCCGGCGCTGGGCGCAGCGAACCGGCGTGGACGACGTGCTCTGGGTCTCGACCGACGGCTACGTGCTGGAGGGCCCCACCGCGAACGTGGTGTGGCTGCGCGGCGGCATGCTCTGCACGGTCCCGGCGGCGGAGACCGGCGTGCTGCCCGGCGTGACCGCTCACCACCTGCTGAGCCGGGCGGCCGAGCTGGGCCTGACCGCAGGCGAGCACCTGCCCACGGTGGCCGACCTGCACGAGGCCGAGGCGATCTGGCTGACCAGCTCGCTGCGCGGCCCGGTGGAGGTCACGTCCTTGGACGGAACCCCTTGCCCGGGTTCGCCTCTGACCCCGAGGCTGCAATCTCTCCTGAACTTCCCCCGTCCCCCACTCGGTCGATCATGAAGTTGGCGGCGTTCGTTGTCCGATTCGTCGCCGCCAACCTCATGATCGACGCGATCACACGCAGGGGCAGGGTCAGCCGGCTACCCGGGTGAGGCGGGCGGAGAGGTGCGGGCTCAGGGGCTGGCCCACGGCAGCCATCTCCTGCGCGTAGAGCAGGGCACCCTCGACGATGCCGAACAGCCGGGCACCGGCGGTGACCTCCTTCGCCGTGGCGGTACGCACGACGGCGTCGGTGGCGAACTCGATCTGGGTGCCCTTGCGCTTGCCGATGTGCAGCTCCATCACGCCGGTCGGCGTGGTCATCAGCGCCTCCAGCTCGTCGGTCACCCGCTCACCGTCGAGCACCGGACGCCACCAGCCCACCTCACGACCGGCGGGACGGACCGGACGGCTCTGCTCGTCCAGGATCCACGCCCGCGACTCGTAGAACAGGAACGGCCGGCCGTCGTGGCTGATCCGGATCTCCTGCGCGTAGTCGAAGTCCTCGATCGTCGGGAACCCACCCCGGCCCCGGCCGCGCCATACCCCGACGTACGGCAGCAGGCCGTCCAGGCTCGGATGCAGCTTCGGGCCGACACGCAGGTCGTGGCTCTCCTCGTACGGGTACTCCTCGACCGGCGGCGCGTTCAACCACGGCGGCTGAAGCGGATTCTCACTATTCACAGCGCCACCTTCGTTCGCGACTGCGGGGCTCGCAAAACCGGCTCTCTCCTCGCGCTCACCATTTACCTCTAGCGATTCGCACTGCGACATAGACCAGGCCACCGGCGAGCGCGCCCAGGCCGGCGACCAGCAGGCTGACGAACCCGATCTCGGTAACCATCCGGACCATCCTATGCTGGCGTCATGGCGCGCACTCTCGTCGTCAAGGCCACCGCCGGCGCGGACTCACCGGAACGCTGCGCCCAGGCGTTCACTGTCGCCTCCACCGCAGCCGCAGCCGGGGTGGACGTGTCGCTCTGGCTCACCGGCGAATCCACCTGGTTCGCGCTCCCCGGGCGGGCGGGGACGTTCGAGCTGCCGCACTCCGCGCCGCTCGGCGAACTGCTGCACGTGGTCCTGACCACGGGCCGGGTGACCGCCTGCACCCAGTGCGCGGCCCGGCGGGACATCGGACCGGGCGACGTCATCCCCGGCGTACGCATCGCGGGCGCCGCGGTGTTCGTCGAGGAGGCGATGGCCGAGGGCGCACAGGCGCTCGTCTACTGAGCGATCCGCCCGGGTCGTCCACTCTGACCGGTGAGCCGATCCTGACCCGACATGTCCGGATTACGCCTACCATGTGAACGTGAGTGAGGCGATCCAACAGTTCTTCGCGTCGCTACCGGCGCGCGCCGCGTCGGTGCTGAACAGCCCGATCGGCGGCACGCTCCAGATCGACCTGGCCGACGGCAACCGTACCGAGCACTGGTACGTGCGAATGGCACCCGGATCGGCCCAGGTGAGCCAGGAGGAGCAGGGGCAGGCCGACGGCGTGCTGACCCTCTCCACCGAACTGTTCGAGAAGCTGGTCACCGGCCGGGAGGCCGGCATGGCCGCGGTGCTGCGCAACGAGGCCACGTTCAGCGGGCACGTCGTGCTGTTCCTGGCGTTCCGCCGGTTCCTGCCGGCCCGGCCCGACGTACGGGATCCGCGGGACGCCGCCCGCGAACACGTCCGGCGGCTGGCGTGAAGGACCGGGTCAGCATCCTCGACGGCAACACGTTCCTGGTCAGCGACGATCGCGGCAACATCCAGCCGTCGTACGACTTCCCCACCGGGCTGTTCTCCTTCGACACCCGGTTCCTCTCCACCTGGATCCTCACCCTCGACGGGGAACCCCTGCACGCGCTCTCCATCGACGACTCGCTGTCGTACAAGACGCGGTTCTTCCTGGTCCCCGGCGAGCCGACGCACTATCTGGACGCGAACGTCTCGGTGATCCGCAGCCGGGCGATCGGCGGCAGCCTGGACGAGGAACTGACCCTGCTCAACCACTCCGCGCAGGAGAAGGAGTTCCACCTCCGGCTGAACATCGGCTCCGACTTCGCCGATCTCCTGGAGATCAAGAACAAGCGGCAGAAGAAGGGACGCACCACGCCGACGGTGGAGAAGGACGGCCTGCGGCTGACCTATCGCCGAAAGGCGTTCCACCGCGAGACGCTGGTCATCAGCAGCGCGCCGGCCGAGGTGGACACGGACGGGATGACCTTCCGGATCCGGGTCGCTCCGCACGGTGAGTGGACCACCCGGCTGCACATCGACACGGTCATCTACGGCGCCCGGGGCGAGGACATCCGGGCCATCCTGCCGCTGGGCGGCCAGCGGACGGCAGCCGACATCGAGGCGGAACAGAGCGACCTGATCAGCCGCGCGCCGAAGCTCGGCTGCGACTGCGAGCCGCTGGCCGGGGCGTACCGGCGCAGCCTCAACGACCTGGCCGCCCTCCGGTACGAGTCGATCACGCTCGGCGTCCGGCTGCTCGCCGCCGGCCTGCCCTGGTTCATGACGCTGTTCGGCCGGGACAGCATCTTCACCTCGCTCCAGGTGCTGCCGTTCCTGCCCGAGATGGTCAAGCCCACGATCGTCATGCTCGCCGGTCTCCAGGGCAGCCGGGTCGACGACTTCCGGGACGAGGAGCCCGGCAAGATCCTGCACGAGCTGCGCTACGGCGAGACCGCCGGCTTCGAGGAACAGCCGCACTCGCCGTACTACGGCGCCGCGGACACCACGGCGCTGTTCGTGATCCTGCTCGACGAGTACGAGCGGTGGACCGGTGACGCCGACCTGGTGCGCAAGCTGGAACACGAGACGCGGGCGGCGCTGACCTGGCTGGACACGTACGGTGACCTGCTCGGCACCGGCTACGTCTGGTACATGTCCCGCAACCCGGAGACCGGGCTGCCGAACCAGTGCTGGAAGGACTCGCCGGACGCCATCTCCTACGCCGACGGGCGGATGCCCGAGTTCCCCCGGGCCACGTGCGAACTTCAGGGGTACGCGTACGACGCGAAGCTGCGCGGCGCCCGCCTGGCCCGCACCCACTGGAACGACCCCACGTACGCCGACCGGCTGGAACACGAGGCGGCGGCGCTGAAGGAACGGTTCAACCGCGACTTCTGGATCCCGGACCGGGAGTACTACGCGCTGGCGCTCGACCCGCTGGGCCGGCAGGTGGACGCGCTCACCTCCAACGTAGGCCACCTGCTGTGGAGCGGCATCGTCGACGAGTCCCGCGCCCCCGCCGTCGCCGCCCACCTGCTCGGCCCGCGCCTGTTCTCCGGGTGGGGCGTACGCACGCTCGCCGACGACCAGGGCCGGTACAACCCGGTCGGCTACCACGTCGGCACGGTGTGGCCGTTCGACAACTCGATCATCGCCTGGGGCCTGTGGCGGTACGGCTTCCGCCAGGAGGCCGGCCGGATCTGCGACGCCCTGCTCAGCGCGTCGCACTTCTTCGACGGGCGGCTGCCCGAGGCGTTCGCCGGCTACGAGCGCGCCCTCACCGACTACCCCGTGGAGTACCCGACCGCAGGCAGCCCGCAGGCGTGGTCCGCCGGCACGCCGCTACTGCTGCTCCGGGTGATCCTGGGCCTGGAGCCGCAGGGCGATCACCTGATCATCGACCCGGCCGTGCCGCCCGGGATGGGCCGGGTGGAACTGCTCGACATCCCGGGCCGCTGGGGCCGGGTGGACGCGCTGGGACGCAGCCGGGAGCCGCACGAACAGCCGGCGCCACCGGCACTCACCCTGCCCGGCGGCTGACGTCAGGCCCGGCAGGGCGTGGTGACAGCGACCCGGACCCGCTCACCGGCCCGCTGCGCCAGCACCGCCGGGTCGCCCGGGCGTGCGTACGCGTCGGCCGAGTCCACCACCGGCGCGGCGCCGGCGCCGAACGCGGCGGCCAGCGACCGGTCGGCCGGCACTGCGGCCTCGGACCGGGCCGTGCGGACGGTCCCGCCACCCGGGCAGGGCGCGGCCAGCACCTGCACCGGCCCGGTCGCGCCGCCCCAGCGGCCCAGCGCCGACGCCAGCACGGACGACTCCGCGGCGGCGTCGGCGGACGGGGCCCGGTAGCCGGAGCCCGCCGGGCGGCAGCCGGTGTCGGCGGTGAGCAGCACCCGGCCCGGGCCACCGGCCCGGCCCTCGACCGTGACGAACTCACCCGCGTCGGCGCGCAGCAGCGGCTCGCCGTCGAGCGTCGACACGCCGGCCCGCCAGCCCGACGGCAGCCGGTCGGCGATGCCGCGCAGCACCTCGCGGACGTCGTCGCCGCCGATCGCCACCTCGACGCCGCGCTCCAGCGTCGCGCCGTCGTCCATCGGCGTGATCCGGCAGCCGCGCGCCAGGCGGTCCGGCAGGAGCGCCGGTACGCCCGCGGTGCCGGCCGCGGCGGTCAGTTCACCGATCGCGCGGTCCACCACCGGGCCGGCCTGGTCCAGCGAGCGCTGCTCCTTGACCGTCGGCGCGTCGGTGCGTACCGACCACCAGGTCAGACCGGCGAGCAGCACGGCCCACGCCACAGTGGCGACCGCCAGCCAGCGCAGCCGGCGTCGGCCACCGGGGCCGGGCCGGCCGGGCGGGGTGGGCGGGGCGTAACCCGTCTCGACGGCAGTCACCCGGCAATGGTGTCACGTGTCCGCGAGGCGCCCGGCCGCGCCTCGGCACCCTCGCTCAGACCGGCACCGACCGGCGGGACAGCAGCCACAGCAGGTAGAAGGGGCGCTGCCGCAGCTCGCCGCGGCGGTCGGCGTACTGGTCGGCGGCGAGCACAGCGGAGAAGAAGCCGCCCGCGCCCAGCATGCCGAGCACCGGCGCCAGATGCGCGCCCTCGACCGCCACCAGGGTCGCCGCGACCGTCGCCACCGCCGCGCCGGCGGCCTGTACGGCCGAGCGCCGGGACACCCGGGCGACCTCGGCCCGGGCCGCCCGCACCCCCTCCTGGATCTCCGCGTCGAGCTTCACGAGCTGCACCAGCGCCCGATCCGGATCGGTGTCGACCTCCAGCATCCGGCCCCGCAGGTACGCCTGGGTCGCGGCGAGCGCGTCGCTCTCCTGGGTCACGATGGCGCAGTAGTCCCGCAGCGAGGTGCCCTCCAGCATCGGCAGATCGAGCTGGAGCAGCGGGGTCACCAGTCGCGCCTTCACCGGATCCCCGCTCGGCACGTCGACGACCCGGTGCCCTTTGACGATCAGGTCGAGCGTGCGGTCCGGGTTGTCGCCCATCTCGATCCGGCCCGCTGTGTCGAACAGCGAGGAGGTGGACTGGGCGTCCGGCGCGCGAGACTCCAGGTGGCTGCGGCGGAAGGTCTGCGGGAAGTAGACGAGCTGCCCCAGCTCCAGCAGCGGCGCGCAGTCCCGCAGGTACGCGCCGAGGCGGTCCAGGTCGTCGCATTCGGCGTAGAGCTCGTCGATCCGGATGTCCTCGTACCGGCAGCGCGGGTCGCAGTGATCCGGATCCCTGCCGCACCTCTTGCAGATCTCCCGGTGGGCCAGATAGCAGCGCTCGCCGCCCGGCTGGGAGAGGACCAGCTTGGCCGTGACGAGCGTGGCCCGCTTGGTCAGGAACGACAGGTCGGTGTCGAGGCTGGCCACCGAGACGTCGAACGGGCGCGACCGGCCGGACCCGTCGGCGCGCTGGAGTTCGCGGGCGATCTCCTCGCCCCGGTTGCCGTCGACGAAATCGATCAGATAGCGGCGGGCGTGGGCAGCGGCGTCGTCGGGCACCTGATCCCCCTCCGGCGCGTCCGGGGCGCACCGCCGTCCAGCCTGCCAGCCACTGTCGAGGCGCACAGTCGCCGGAACGGCTCGTGGCCCGCCACCCGGGTGGGGTGGCGGGCCACGATCTACAGCGTGGGTCAGGCGGCGACCGAGACGGTCACCTCGTTGATCCCGCGGGCCGCGGCAACGGCGGTGTCGCCGTTGCCGTGGCGGGACAACGCCCGCAGCGTCCACGAGCCCGGCGCGGCGAAGAACCGGAACTGCCCGGCCGCCGACGTCACCACCTCGGCGGTGAACTCGCCTGTCGAGTCGAGCAGGCGCACGTACGCGCCCGGCACGACCTCACCGGACTCGGCCAGCACGCGGCCGGTGATGACGGTCTCCTTCTCCAGGTCCAGGCTCGCCGGGAGGGGGGCGGACTGGTCCGGCGCGGCGCAGCCGGCGGCAGCCGTCGAGGCGGCGGAGGCGGCGGTCATCAGGCCTCCCCCGGCTCGTCGCCGAGCGCCACCGGCACGCCGACGAGCGAGCCGTACTCGGTCCAGGAACCGTCGTAGTTCTTCACGTTGCGGTGCCCGAGCAGCTCCTGGAGCACGAACCAGCTGTGCGAGGAGCGCTCGCCGATCCGGCAGTACGCGATCGTCTCCTTGCCGTCGTCCAGCCCGGCGTCGGCGTAGATCTTGCGCAGCTCGTCGTCGGACTTGAACGTGCCGTCCTCGTTCGCCGCCTTGGACCACGGGACGCTGATCGCGGTCGGGATGTGACCGGCCCGCTGCGCCTGCTCCTGCGGCAGGTGCGCGGGGGCGAGCAGGCGGCCCGCGTACTCGTCGGGGCTGCGCACGTCAACCAGGTTCTTGGTGCCGATCGCGTCGACCACCTCGTCGCGGAACGCGCGGATCGAGGTGTCCGGCTCCTGCGCGACGTACTGCGTCTTCGGCCGCTCCACCACGTCGGTGACGAGCGGGCGGGCGTCCAGCTCCCACTTCTTGCGACCGCCGTCGAGCAGCTTGACGTCGCCGTGGCCGTAGAGCTTGAAGTACCAGTACGCGTACGCGGCGAACCAGTTGTTGTTGCCGCCGTACAGGATCACGGTGTCGTCGTTGGCGATGCCCCGGTCGGACAGCAGCGCCTCGAACTGGGTCTTGTTGACGAAGTCCCGGCGGATCTGGTCCTGCAGGTCGGTGCGCCAGTCGAGCTTGACGGCGCCGGCGATGTGCCCGGTGTCGTAGGCCGAGGTGTCCTCGTCGACCTCGACGAAGACGACGCCCGGGGCGCCGAGGTTCTTCTCGGCCCACTCGGCCGAGACGAGTGCGGTGTCGCGACTCATCAGATCACTCCCTGGTGAGGATGGTTTGGTGAGCCTGCGCGTGGAGATCGATGTCGATGGTTGTCGCACCACACGCGGACCCTGAGCTAGGAACGGATCACGGGTACGTGCGACGGCGCCGCTGCCGGGCGTTGAGGAGGGGAACCGGGGAAGGTTCGTGGACCCTGGTGGCCGCCGTTCAGGCGGCCGGAGACAGCCCCGCCGTCAGATGACGGGGCGACACAGGCAGGTGGCCACGCGGCACAGGTCGACCGCGCGCCGTTTGGTGAGGTGGGTCCCCATGGGCAGGGAGATTACCAGCCGAGGCGACAGCTGCCACCAGGCCGACCAGCATCCGGGACGGCCGGCCCGCTCCCCGGACCGGCCGCGTGCGGCTTTCAGCCCGCGGAGTTGATGGGCACGTTCGCCGCGTCCGCCGTGACCACCAGGCCCTCCGGCTTCGGCTCCACCTTGCGCAGGTTGAGCTGGAACGGCAGCTCCGGCAGCGGCACGTCGATCGAGATGCCCTGCGCGTACCGGGTCAGCGCGGCCCGGGCCAGCGGCACGTTCGGCAGGCCGTCCGCGGTGAGGTCGTTGAAGCGCAGCGCCACCTTGTTGCCGGCCACCGTGACGTCGGCGGTGCCGTTGACGGTGAGCTTGATGCCGAGGACGTCCACCGGGGCGGTGACGGCGAGCTTGCCGTTGCGCTCGCCCAGCGTCAGCCCGGGACGGTCCAGCAGCTTGGCCAGGCTCTCGTAGGTGACGGTGCCCCGCCCGTCCACGCTCTCGGCCACCACGTCGCCCCGGCCGGAGCGCAGCGTGTCCAGCGAGGCGGTCACGTTGCGCGCGTCCACGTCCAGCTTCGGCACCTCGACCGCGTCGCCCTGCACGTCACCGCGGACGTCGGTGAGCTGGATCGAGATGCGCTCGTACCGGCCGTCGAGCACCTGGGTGAGGAACGGGAAGCCACCCACCTCGACCTGCGGCGCGGCGGACTGCGCGTCCTGCTTGGCGATCTCCTGCCGGACCTGGTCGGCGATGGCGCGCTCGGCCACGCCGGCGGCGACCCGGTCGGCGACCACGAGCAGCCCGGCCAGCACCAGCAGCAGGACGAGGAAGCCGATCAGCACCTTCCGGCCCCGTCGCCGGGGTCGACCCTCCGCCGGATACGCCTCTGCCACGCCGCCTCCCGTCCTCGCCGCCGTCACCGCGCCTCGCGGCGCAACCGTACTTACCCGAGGCGAATCCTCCCCAACCGCGTCACAGGAACAGCACGCACATGGCGTACGCGGCGGGCGCGGCCAGCGCGAACCCGCCCAGCGGGCCCTGCATGTGCCGGGCCACCCACATCGTCGGCGGTTCACCGGCCATCAACCGGCCCGCCTCGGCGTACCCCACGGCGAGGTCGGCCAGGACGGCGGTGGCCGCGCTGACCACCCCGACCAGGGCGGCGCTGGTCGGGGTGAAACCGACCAGGTAGCTGCCGAGCACGGCGCTGGTGAGCGTGCCGAGCATGGCGCCGACGACCACGCCGGCCGCGCCGCGTGGCACCTGCGGGGCGAGCCGGGGCCACGGCGCGACCGCGTCGGTGAGCCGGGCGACGAGCAACGCGACCCCGGCGGCGGTGAGGCAGACAGTGATCGCCTGGGTGCCCTTGGGGATCCGGCTGAGCACGACGAGCGTGGCGAAGGAGACCACGCCGACCACGATGAGCAGGGTGCCGCCGAGCGAGTCGGTCACCCGGACCCGGTCCACCCGCCGGACGAGCTGTCCCAGCACGGCGAGCAGGAGCCCGGCGAGCGCGGCGTAGCCGAGCGGGGCCAGACCGGCGATGTCCGACCGCACGGCGGCGACGTCGGCGATCACCGCCGTCGCGGCGCTGACGAGCGCGACCACGAGCAGCGCGGGCGGCCGCATGGCCATCGTCCAGGCCAGCACGAACAGCAGCTGGACACCGAAGATGATCGCGGCGAACGGCAGCCGGTGCCCCGGGCCGGAGGTCTGCGCGCCGAGCACCAGGCCGACGCCGAGCAGCGCGGCGAAGCCGGCCACGGTGAGCGCCAGCGGGCGGCGGACCGGGACCGGCGGCACCTCCTCCTCGGGCTCCTCGTCGGACTCGTCGTCGGGCCGCCGGCCGGGGCCGCCCTTGCGCAGCCGGCGCGGGCCCTTGCGTTCCGGCCGGTCGCCCTCCTCGTCGGCGGGGCCGGTACGCGGGGTGGGCGGGTAGCCACGGGCGGGGCCGGACGGCCCGGCGGACGGGTCGTCGGCCCACGGTTCACGACCCGTGTCACGCGAGGTGGAGGGAAACACGCCCCGATCGTGCCAGACCCGGGCGGCTCGGCGGAGGTCCCGGTTTCGGCGACGTTAAAACCTGCGCCGCGATCGAGGGCAGAAAGGGCAAACGGTAAATCGCGCGAAGGTGACGGCCGGTCCATCGGTTACGCTCAGGCCGTTACCCGCCCGTCGACGACGCCGGGACCCACGCAAGTTCACAGTGCCGCCCGTAGCCGGGCGTGTCGCTGGTCGCGCGCGGCCGGAAGGCCGCCGGGACGGAGGTGATCGTGGAGCTCCTGCTGCTCGTGACCGCGCGGGCCGGTGAGCCGTCGGCGGTGTTGCCGGCACTCGACCTGCTGCCCCACTCGGTCCGCACCGCACCCCGTGACGTCCGCACGCTGGTCTCCGGCCCGACGCCGGACGCCGTCCTGGTGGACGCCCGCTCCGAGCTGAGCGAGGCGCGGGCCACCTGCCGGATGCTGCACGCCACCGGGCTCGGCGTACCGCTCGTCGCGGTCGTCACCGAGGCGGGCCTGATCGCGCTGAACGCGGACTGGGGCGTCGACGACGTGATCCTGGCCGGCGCCGGGCCGGCCGAGGTGGAGGCGCGGCTGCGGCTCGCGGTGGGCCGGCTCAGCAACGCCACCGCCGGCGCCGGCGGCTCGATCCGGGCCGGCGAGCTGAACATCGACCCGGACACGTACGCCGCCAAGCTGAAGGGCCGGCCGCTCGACCTCACGTACAAGGAGTTCGAGCTGTTGAAGTTCCTGGCCCAGCACCCGGGGCGGGTGTTCACCCGGGACCAGTTGCTGCGTGAGGTCTGGGGCTACGACTACTTCGGCGGCACCCGGACGGTGGACGTGCACGTACGGCGGCTGCGCGCCAAGCTCGGCTCGGAGTACGAGTCGATGATCGGCACCGTCCGCCAGGTCGGCTACAAGTTCGTCGTCCCGCCGTCGCGCTCGCTGCCGGAGCCGGAGGCCGCCCCGCTGCCGGTCTGACCGCCCACGCTCCACCCCGCTAGAGGGCACTTTTCTCGTATGCCCTTTTTGCCCGATCAGTCAGCCATATCCTGGCTGCCGGAATTGTCGGGCTAAGGGGGCGGCGGTGCGTGCGGTGAACACGGGGGCGACGAACGGGCGGTGCCGCTGATGCGGGCCCCGACGCTGCGCGCCGCCGGGCTCGTGACAGTCGTGCTGGCCGGCCTGCTCGGTTCGGCCTTCGTGCTGGGCCGCAGCCTGGTGCCGGACCCGCACCCGTCGGCCGCCGGAGTCGCCACCACGCTCACCGGGCCGCGCTACGGCGAGCAGCCACCCAGCACCGACTTCCCGAGCGGCACGACCAGCCCTCGGCCGAGCCCCGACGCCGCGCCGGACGCCGCCCCCGTCCCACCCGACGGCGACGGCCCGTACGGCGCCCAGGTCGCCACCGGCTCGTCCCGGGTCGCGCTGACCTTCGACGACGGCCCCGATCCCCGCTGGACCCCGCAGGTGCTCGCGCTGCTGGCCCAGTACGGCGTACGGGCGACGTTCTGCGTCGTCGGCGAGAACGTCGAGGCCCACCCCGATCTGGTGCGCTCGATCGTGGCCGAGGGCCACACGCTGTGCAACCACTCCTGGAACCACGACGTCAACCTGGGCAAGCGATCCCCGGCGACGATCCGCGCCGACCTGCTGCGCACGAACGATGCGATCCTGGCCGCCGCGCCCGACGCGCGGATCGCGTACTACCGCCAGCCCGGCGGGGCCTGGACGCCGTCCGTCATGTCCGCCTGCGCCGACCTGAACCTCGCCCCGCTGCACTGGAGCGTGGACCCGTCGGACTGGAAGGCGCCGGGCGCCACCACCATCGAGGCGATGGTCCGCTCGCAGATGGGTCCCGGCGCGATAGTGCTCATGCACGACGCGGGCGGGGACCGGTCCGGCACGGTCAGCGCGTTGCAGCAACTCCTGCCCGAACTGCTGGCCCGGTTCGAGCTGGAGCCGCTGCCCGTCGGCAGCCCGTGACGAGCGCCACCGATCACCGTCGTCGTCGGACGCGAACCACGGCCCGCCGAGCGCTACCGTGACTCAGATGAGCAGCACCGAGCCGACGAGTGGTCCCGCCGCCGACCGGATCGCCGGGGCGGACCGGCTGACGCCGGACGGGATCGACCGGCCGGACCGGCTGACGCCGGACGAGGTCGCCGAGGTGCTCGCGCTGGCCCGCGCCGCCGGTGACGCCGACGGCGCCGACCCGCTCGACGAGCACGTGCTGCTGCGGCTGCGCGACCCCGAGGCGCCCGCCGCGCACCTCACCGCCCGCACCACCGACGGCACCCTCACCGGGTACGCGCACCTCGACACCACCGCCCCGGCCGACGGAGTCGGCGTGGAGATGGTCGTGCACCCCGCGTACCGGCGGCGCGGCTCCGGCCGGGCGCTGGCCCGTGCCGTGGTGGACGCCGCTCCCGGGCCGCTGCGCGCGTGGGCGCACGGTGACCATCCGTCGGCCGCCGCGCTGGCTGTCGACCTGGGTTTCTCCCGGGCGCGGGTGCTCTGGCAGATGCGCCGTCCGCTCACCGCCGAGATGCCGGCGCCGGTCGTACCGGAGGGCGTGACGCTGCGCGCGTTCCGCCCCGGCGAGGACGACGAGGCCTGGCTGGCGGTGAACAACGCCGCCTTCGCCCAGCACCCCGAGCAGGGCAGGTGGACGCTCGACGACCTGCGCGTCCGCATCGCCGAGCCGTGGTTCAACCCCGCCGGGTTCCTGCTCGCCGTCGACTCCGCCACCGGGCGGCTGCTCGGCTTCCACTGGACCAAGGTGCACGAGCGGCAGGGCTCGGCCCGCATCGGCGAGGTGTACGTGCTCGGCGTCGACCCGTCCGCCCACCGGGGCGGGCTGGGCCGGGTGCTCACCGCCGCCGGCCTGACCCACCTGCGCGACGAGCGCGGGCTGGACCGGGTGATGCTCTACGTGGACGAGAGCAACACCGCCGCCGTGGCGCTCTACGAGCGGCTGGGCTTCGCGCACTGGTCCGCGCACGTCAACTACCAGCTCGGCTGAGCGTTCGCCGGCCCTGGAAATTCGCCACAAAGGCGATAGCAGGCTGCTAGTTCACGAAATGGACAACCCCTCCTCAGCGTACGGCCACCTCGTCGGCTGAACGTGTTCACCGCGCGTTCACTTGCGTCCGGCGAACCGTCCACCTGGCCCTCCTACCTTTCGTGTCAGCCGGTCAGCGCCGGCCCCCGGCACTCCGGGCGACCTGACCAAAGACGTGAAGGGAAACCCCTGAAGTGAAGCTCCAGCGGCACGGCGCCATCGCCTGTCTCGCTCTTACCGCGGTTCTCGGTCTCAGCGCCTGCGGCTCGGACAACAACGAGCCGGCCGGCGCCTCCACCGCCGGTTCCGCCGCCGCGGTGGACTGCGCGACGGGCACGCTGAACGCGCAGGGCTCCTCCGCCCAGAAGAACGCCATGGCCGAGTGGATCAAGGTGTACCAGCAGAAGTGCGCCGGCACCACGATCAACTACGAGCCCAGCGGCTCGGGCGCCGGCATCCAGGCCTTCATCGCCGGCACCGCCGACTTCGCCGGCTCGGACTCCCCCCTCAAGCCGGAGGAGCAGCCGCAGGCCGACGCCAAGTGCGTCGGCGGCCAGGCGCTCAACCTGCCGATGGTCATCGGCCCGGTCGCCGTCGTCTACAACGTGGGCGGCGCGGACAACCTCCAGTTCAGCCCGGCCACGCTGGCGAAGATCTTCGCCGGCAAGGTGACCAAGTGGGACGACGCGGCCATCAAGGCCGACAACCCGGACGCCAAGCTGCCGTCGACCGCGATCCAGGCGGTGCACCGCTCCGACGAGTCGGGCACCACCGACAACTTCACCAAGTACCTCTCCAAGACCGCCGAGGCGGACTGGACGCTCGGTAACTCCAAGGCCTGGAAGGCCCCGGGCGGCGTCGGCGCGGCCAAGTCCGACGGTGTGGCCAGCAAGGTCAAGAGCACCGACGGCACCATCAGCTACGTCGAGTGGTCGTACGCCGAGAACTCCGACCTGAAGATGGCGAAGATCCGCAACGGCAACGGCGAGTTCGTCGAGCTGACCGGCGACTCGGCCGGCAAGACCATCGCCGGCGCCAAGTTCGAGGGTCAGGGCAACGACCTGAAGATGTCGATCGACTACAACACCAAGGAGGCCGGGGCGTACCCGATCGTCCTGGCGACCTACGAGATCGTCTGCAGCAAGGGCCTCGCCGCCGACAAGCTGCCGCTGGTCAAGGGCCTGCTCGGCCACGCCGCCAGCGCCGAGGGGCAGAAGGAGCTGGTCGAGCTCGGCTACGCCCCGCTGCCCGAGACCGTCCGCACCAAGGTCGAGGCCGCGGTCAAGAGCCTCTCCTGACGCTCCCGACACCGACACCTCCTCAACGCGAAGCGAGCGAGCAGATGGGTGACACCCCTCAGCGCTCGGCCCACGCCGGCACCGGCGGGAACCCCGTGACCACGAGTCACGAGCGACCCGCCGGTGCCTCGGCGCGTGTGGCCGAGCGCCCCGGTAACCCGGGCCGCCCCGACGGTGGCCTCGGCGGCGGCGGCGCCCTCCCCCGGGCCCGCGCCTTCGGCGCGGAACGGGCGTTCCGCGGTCTGACCCTGGCCGCCGGCACCACGGTCCTGGTGGTCATCGCGGCCATCGCGATCTTCCTGGTCGCCAAGGCCGTCCCGGCGCTGCGAGCGAACACCGAGTCGTTCTGGACGTTCGAGGGCTGGTTCCCGAACGACAACCCGCCGCAGTTCGGCATCGGCGCGCTCGCCTTCGGTACGGTCCTGAGCTCGCTGCTGGCGTTGCTCATGGCGGTGCCGGTCGCGCTGGGCATCGCCCTGTACCTGTCGCACTACGCGCCCCGGCGGCTCGGCAACGCCCTGGGCTTCCTGATCGACCTGCTGGCCGCCGTGCCGAGCGTCGTGTTCGGCCTCTGGGGCCGGGACTACTTCGCCCAGCCGGTCGCCGACCTCTCCGCCTGGCTGAACAGGTACTTCGGCTGGATCCCGATCTTCGGCGACGGCCCGTACGGCAACTCGATCCTGCTCGGCTCGGTGGTGCTCGCCATCATGGTGCTGCCGATCGTCACCTCGCTGTCCCGCGAGGTGTTCCGGCAGACCCCGACCGCCAACGAGGAGGCGGCGCTCGCGCTCGGCGCCACCCGCTGGGAGATGATCCGCACCGCGGTCCTCCCGTACGGGCGGCCCGGCGTCATCGCCGCGGTGATGCTCGGCCTGGGCCGGGCGCTCGGCGAGACCATCGCGCTGGCGCTCACGCTCGGCTCCACGTACGCCATCTCGTTCAACATCCTCCAGAGCGGCGGCAACTCGATCGCCGCCAACATCGCCAACCGGTTCGCCGAGGCGAACGACACAGGCCGGGGCGCACTCATCGCCTCCGGTCTGGTGCTGTTCGCGATCACGCTGATCGTCAACATCACCGCCCGGGCGATCATCCACCGGCGGCGCGAGTTCACGGAGTCGGCCGCATGACCACTACCCTCACCCCCCGCCGCCCGCGCCCGCCGGCCCAGCCGGCCACGCTGCGGGCGAGGCGGCTCCCCGCGTACGCCGCTCCGGCCATCGCCGTCGCGGCCCTGCTGCTCGCGGCGGGCATCGTGTACGGCGCCGGCATCGGCGGCCCGGTCCTGGTCGTGGTGGTCGGCGCGCTGCTCTACCTGGCCGGTCTGTTCGTCGCGGCGAACGCGGTGGAGGGCCGCCGGTCGGCCCGCAACCGCACCTGGAGCGCGCTGATCCACTCCGCGTTCGTGCTGGCGGTGCTGCCGCTGGCCTCGGTGGTCTGGACGCTTGTGAGCAAGGGCTCCGAGCGGCTGGACGCGAACTTCTTCGGTACCTCGATGAACAACATCGGGTCGCGGGACGCAAACGGCGGCGCGTACCACGCGATCGTCGGCACGCTGCAGCAGGTCGGCATCGCGACGCTGATCACGGTGCCGCTCGGTGTGCTCTGCGCGATCTACATCGTCGAGTACGGCCGGGGCCGGTTCGCGTTCACCATCCGCTTCTTCGTGGACGTGATGACCGGCATCCCGTCGATCGTCACCGGCCTGTTCGTGCTGGCCTTCTGGGTGCTGATCGTCTCGCCGTGGTTCAACGACGGCCGGCCGGGCTTCTCCGGCTTCGCCGCCGCGCTGGCGCTGAGCGTGCTGATGCTGCCCACTGTGGTCCGCTCCACCGAGGAGATGCTCCGGCTGGTGCCGGCGCCGCTGCGCGAGGGCGCGTACGCCCTGGGCGTACCGAAGTGGAAGACCATTCTGCGGGTCGTGCTGCCGACCGCGCTGCCCGGCATCGTCACCGGCATCATGCTCGCCGTCGCGCGGGCCGCCGGTGAGACCGCGCCGGTGCTGCTCGTCGCCGGCGGCGGCGCGGCGATCAACTTCAACCCGTTCGAGAACAACCAGTCGTCGCTGGCCCTCTTCGTCTACCAGCAGGCCGGTGAGGCGTCGAAGTACTCGCCGGCACGGGCGTGGACCGCGGCGCTGACCCTTGTCGCTCTCGTCCTCGTCCTCACCGTGGCGGCGAAGCTGCTGTCCCGCCGCAACCGGCTCGGCCGATGAACCCCGGAGGTACCGCCACCATGGCCAAGCGCATCGAAGCCACGAACGTGACCGCCTACTACGGCGGGTTCAAGGCGATCGAGAACATCAACCTGACCGTCGAGCCGAAGACCGTCACCGCCCTGATCGGGCCGTCCGGCTGCGGCAAGTCCACCTTCCTGCGGTCGATCAACCGGATGCACGAGGTGCTGCCCGGCGCCCGGGTCGAGGGCAGCCTCACCATCGACGACCAGGACATCTACGACCGCGACGTGGACGTCACCGCGGTCCGCCGCATGATCGGCATGGTCTTCCAGCGGCCGAACCCGTTCCCCACCATGAGCATCTTCGAGAACGTGGTGGCCGGCCTGCGGCTCAACGGCGTACGGCGCAAGTCGATCCTGGAGGAGGCCGCCGAGCGGGCGCTCCGCTCGGCGAACCTGTGGGACGAGGTGAAGGACCGCCTCGCCAAGCCGGGCGCGGGCCTGTCCGGCGGTCAGCAGCAGCGGCTCTGCATCGCCCGCACCATCGCTGTCGAGCCGCAGGTGGTGCTGATGGACGAACCCTGCTCGGCGCTGGACCCGATCTCCACGCTGGCCATCGAGGACCTGATGTTCCAGCTCAAGGACAAGTTCACCATCATCATCGTCACGCACAACATGCAGCAGGCCGCGCGGGTGTCGGACCGGACCGCCTTCTTCTCGATCGAGAAGACCGGCGACCCGGGCCGCCTCATCGAGTACGACAACACCCAGAAGATCTTCAGCAACCCGAGCCGGAAGAAGACCGAGGACTACATCACCGGCCGCTTCGGCTGAGTCAGCGCAGCAGGAAGCGGGGCTCGGCACCGTCCAGGCCGTCGATGTGGGGCAGGATCGGCGTACCCGGTTCGCGCTCTGCCGCGGCGCGGGCCACGGCGGCGAGGTCGCCCGCGGCGGCGACCTCGGCGAGCGTGACCATGGTCGGCGGCAGCATGGTCAGCTCGCCGGCCTCCGCCCGGGCCAGCGCGTCCGCCGGGCGCAGCCACAGCGTGTGGTCGGCCTCGCCGGAGACGTCCCGGGTCCGCTGCCCCTCGGGCAGCAGGGCGACGAAGAAGTACGTGTCGAAGCGGCGCGGTTCGAACTCCGGGGTGATCCACCGGCTCCACGGCAGCAGCAGGTCGGACCGGAGCGTCAGGCCCCGCCCGGCCAGCAGGTCCGCGAAACCGACCCGCCGTCCCTCCAGGTCCTGGCGGGCCGCCTCCCAGTCGTCGCCGCTCACGTCGCCGACCACGGTGTCCGGGTCCGGCCCGGCGAGCAGTACGCCCGCCTCCTCGAAGACCTCGCGGGCTGCGGCGCACACCACCGCCTGCGCGGCGGACGGGTCGAGCCGGAGCCGCTCCCCCCACACCGCCGGTTCCGGGCCGGCCCACCCGAGGTGCGCCTCCGAGTCGGAGCGGTCCACGCCGCCGCCGGGGAAGGCGTACATGCCGCCGAACGTCATCGCCGCCACCCGGCGGATCATGTAGACCTCGAAGCCGTCGCCGGCCGGGCGGAGCAGCAGCACGGTGGCGGCGACCCGGGGTACGGCGGGCACGGCGCCCTCGGCCTGGAACCGGCGGGCGTGCTCCACCAGGGCGGGGGGTGCGGCGAAGCCGTCGATCGTCATGCGCCGAGCCTAGTTCCCGCCGGGCGGCCCGGCCGGGGGCGGCCGGGCGCGGCCGCACACCGCTCACCAGCACTCCCCGACCACGCCACCTGGTCACGATGCGTAGTTTTCGGCCCGGGCCGCACGAGCGCTGCCTTATGTCCGGTTGAACACCTTTGGACACTCGACGTCAACGAGCAGGCAGGCGGCAGCCATCACGCTGAGCGATCTTCACGCCGTGTAGTCACCATCGAGGGAAGCCCGCCCTCGCGCTGTGCCGAAGCGGTCCCCCAAAAAAGCGCCACGCCGCCCCGCGCCCGCTGGCGTCCTCCGCCGATTGCGGCATGCTCGTCGTGTGACGGATCTCGACAACCAGGCGGGGTACTGGAACTCCACGGGTACGGCGAAGACTTTCGGCCATCCGATCGCACTTCCGTGGCTGGACGGCATCGATCGGCGGGCACGCGTTCTCGACTACGGGTGCGGTTACGGTCGGCTGGCAGGGCTGCTCGTACAACAGGGCTTCGAGAAAGTCGAGGGGGTGGATGTCGCGCCCCGTCTCGTCAGCCGCGCGAAGAACGAGCAACCCGGCGCACAGTTCACGGTTCTCACCGATCCTCCGCACCTCGACCAGCAGGCAGACAGCGTCGACCTGGTGCTGCTGTTCGCGGTGTTGACGTGTATACCCGGCGACGCCGGACAGCGGGAACTGGTGACGGAGCTGCGTCGGGTGCTACGGCCGGGCGGGCTTCTCTATGTCAGTGACCTGTGCCTGCAGGAGGATCACCGCAACCGTTCCCGGTACGAACGGTTCGCAGCGAAGTACGGCACCTACGGGGTCTTCGAGACCGACGACGGGGTGGTGTGCCGACACCACACCACCGATTGGCTGGACCATCTCCTCGGCGATTTCGACCTCGCCGCCGGCCGCGAGGTCGCGGTGGAGACGATGAACGGCCATCCGGCCCTGGCCACTCAACGGTTGATGGTCAAGCCGCATGCCGGAACACCGCAGACCGGACGCAGGGCCCTCGGCACCGCCTGACGTCCCGACGGGTGGATCACCCTGCCGGCCCCGGAGCGGGAAGGGATAGCGTGCCGGGCATGACGCGTTGGGGAATCCTGGCCACCGGAAACATCGCCGCCCGCTTCGCCGAGGATCTGCGGCTGGTGCCGGACGCCGAACTGGTCGCGGTGGGCTCGCGTACCCGGGAGAGCGCCGAGCTGTTCGCGCGCCGGCACGACGTGCCGCGGGCGTACGCCTCGTGGGCGGAACTGGCCGCGGACCCGGACCTGGACGCGATCTACGTGGCCACCCCGCACGCCGCGCACCATGAGGCGGCGCTCGCCTGCCTGGCCGGCGGCAAGGCCGTGCTCGTGGAGAAGCCCTGCACGCTGGACCTGCCGACCACCACCGAACTGGTGGACACGGCGCGCGCCCGAGGTCTGTTCCTCATGGAGGCCATGTGGATGCGGACGAACCCGCTGATCCTGCGCGTGCTGGAGCTGATCCGGGACGGCGCGATCGGTGAGGTGACGCACGTACGGGCGGACTTCGGTGTGGCCGGCCCGTTCCCGCCGGAGCACCGGATGCGGGCCCGCACGCTCGGCGGCGGTGCGCTGCTCGACCTCGGCGTCTACCCGCTGAGCCTGGCCCACCTGGTGCTCGGCGTGCCGCAGCACGTGCAGGCGTGGGCGAAGCTGACCCCGGAGGCGGTGGACGAGAACACCGGCATGGTGCTCGGCTGGGATTCCGGCGCGGTGGCGACGCTCAGTTGCGGCATGGTCGGGGCGACCGCGATCTCCGCGTCGATCACCGGTACGACCGGCCGGATCGACCTGCCCGAGCTGTTCTTCCGGCCCGCGCACGTGGTGCTGCACCGAGCCGGCGCCGAGCCGGAGACGATCCCGGCGGACCTGACCGGCGGCGGCTACCAGTACGAGGCGATCGAGGTGCAGCGCTGCCTGGCGGCCGGACTGACCGAGAGCCCGCTGGTGCCGCACTCCGCCACGCTCGAGGTGATGGGCCTGATCGACGACATCAAGGCCCGGATCGGCGTCTCCTACGCGTGAGGGGTCCCCCGCCACGGCGGCGGGGAACCCCTCGGCGTCAGGTCACTCAGAACAAGGGCCGGACCAGCAGGTACGCGAGGCAGGCGATCGCGGCGGCAGCCGGGAACGTGATGATCCAGGCGATCACGATGTTGCCCGCCACGTTCCAGCGCACCGCGGAGAGCCGTTTCGTCGCGCCCACACCCATGATCGCCGAGGTGATCGTGTGCGTGGTGGAGATCGGCGCCTTCAGCACCAGCGCGTTGAAGTAGAGCACCGCGCTGGCCACGGTCTCGGCCGCGAAGCCCTCCGCGGGGCCGAGGTCGATGATCTTCCGGCCGAGCGTCCGGATGATCCGCCAGCCGCCCGCGTACGTGCCGGCCGCCAGCATCGCGGCGGAGGTCCAGAACACCCAGCCCGGGATGTGCGTCTTGCTCTCCTGGAAACCACCGGTGTAGAGCGCGAGCACGATGATGCCCATGGTCTTGGCGGCGTCCTGCATGCCGTGGCCGACCGACATGGCGGCGGCGGACGCGGTCTGCGCCCACCGGAAGCCGCGGCTGAGCTTGCCGGGCTGGCCCTTCCGGAACAGCCACATGATCGCCAGCATCATCAGGAAGCCGAGGATCAGGCCGACCACCGGCGAGAGCACCATCGGGACGAGGACCTTCTCGATGATGGTGCCCCACTGGACGATGCCGTCGGCGGCGAACAGGGTGGCGCCGACCAGGCCGCCGAAGAGGGCGTGCGAGGACGAGGACGGCAGGCCGAAGTACCAGGTGATCAGGTTCCAGATGATCGCGCCGAGCACGCCGGCGAAGACCACGCCGAGGCTCTCCACCCCGGTCGGCAACGTCACCAGCCCGTCGCCGACCGTCTTGGCCACCCCGGCGCCGAAGTGCGCGCCGACGAAGTTGCCGACGGCGGCCAGCGCGAGCGCGATCCGGGGGGTCAGCGCCCGGGTCGAGATGCTGGTGGCGATCGCGTTCGCCGCGTCATGAAAGCCGTTCGTGTAGTCGAACGCCATGGCGACCGCGATCACCGCCAGCACGGCGATGAGTTCGGGTGTCACTGGATCAGGACTCCTTGACCGCGATGGTCTCGACGGTGTTGGCGACGTGCTCGAAGGCGTCGCAGGCGGCCTCCAGCTCGTCGGCCACCTCCTTCATCTTCAGCACCGTGAGCGCGTCGTACTCACCGGAGAAGAGGCGTACCAGCAGCATCCGGTACGCCTGGTCGCCGTCGTTCTCGAGCCGGTTGCACTCGATCCAGTAGTCCTCGAGATCCTTCATCGACTTCAGCCGGGGCATCGCCTCGGCGGTGAGCTTGGCCTGCAGGTCGAGCACGTTCACCAGCTCGTGCAGCTCGCGCGGAAGCGACGGGAGCTTGGTCAGGCCGTACAGGTAGAGCAGGTTGCCGACCGCCTCCAGGTGGTCCATCACGTCGTCGAGCAGCGAGCCCAGCCGGTAGATGTCCTCCCGGTCGAACGGCGTGATGAACGTGGAGTTGATCTTCTTGTACAGCTCGTGCGTGATCTGGTCGCTGTCGTGCTCGATGTCGGTCAGCCGCTCGCTGATCGACTGCACGTCGGCACCGGGCAGACCCAGCTCGTTGAGCAGTTCGGTCCCCTTCACCAGGTTCTGCGCGGCCCTGGTGAAGAGCTCGTAGAAAGCGCCCTCGGTGGGACGGAAGGAAAACTTCACAGCACGGACCTCGTCGTGTCGGTGGAAGGGTGGCCGTCGCCCCCCGGGCGTCTGCTCTGCGCATGCTAGGGACCGCGCCGAACCCACTTTCGATCGGCCCACCCCTGGTCAGGCCCGATTCACCGCTCGTTCACCTTCCGTTCATCTGGTCACCCGCCGAGTTGGTTCCGTAACCGGTCACGCTCCCGTTCGACGTCGAAATCGGCAGGCGGATACCCCAGATCCAACCCGTCGAACGTCTCCCGCAGCAGGTGGGCGACCGCCCAGTCGCGGTACCACTTGCGGTCCGCCGGCACCACGAACCAGGGCGCGGCGTCCGTGCCACAACGCTGGAGAGCCTCGGCGTACGCGTCCTGGTAGTCGCCCCAGCGTGCCCGGGTGTCCAGGTCGCTGGGGTTGAACTTCCAGAACTTCGTCGGGTCGGTGAGCCGCTCCATCAGCCGCTCGCCCTGCTCGGCGTACGAGATGTGCAGCATGACCTTCACCACTGTGACCGCCTGCTCGGTCAGTTCCCGCTCGAAGTCGTTGATGATCGCGTACCGGGACCGCCAGGTCGCCTCGTCGACCAGCCCTTCGACCCGGGCGATGAGCACGTCCTCGTAGTGGGAGCGGTTGAACACGCCCACGTACCCGGGTGGCGGCAGCGCCCGGCGTACCCGCCACAGGAAGTCGTGCCGCAACTCCTCCTCGGTCGGCGGCCCGAACGAGCGGATGTGCAGCCCGAGCGGGTTCATCGCGCCCGCCACCCGCTTCACAGCGCCGTCCTTGCCGCCGCAGTCCATCGCCTGGAGAACCAGCAGCACCCGGCGCGGCCGGTCGCCGTCCAGCCCGGCGTCCGCCTGCGCCGGAGCGCTGGTGGCGCTGCCCGGGCCGGCGGCGCCCTGCGCCGAGGCGTACAGCATCTCCTGCTGCCGCCCGAGTTCCGCGCCGATCAGCTCGACCTGGGCCCGCGCCCACTCCTTGCGCGCCGGTCCGCGTCCGGCCGCCACCGGCAGCCCCGGCGTCGACCGGGGATCGACAGCCGCCAGATCCACAGTGCCCGGCGAAACCCGAAGCAGTTCCCGCATAGGCCCACCGACGGGCCGCACCACCTCACTCATCCCCCGATCCTCACCCCCGGAGCCCGTCCCCGCCCGCCTCGCCCCGTCGATCTTGCGGTTACGGCCCCCGGTACGCCCGGAAAGCACCGTTTGCCGGGGCGGCAAGTGCAAGATCAACGAGGGAGGGTGGGGTGCCGGCGAGGGTGGGTGGGGTGCCGTGGCGAGGGGTGGGGCGGGAGAATGAGGGGGTGGACGAGCTTGCGGGGGAGTTCGAGGCGGAACGAGGGCGTCTCCTGGCTGTGGCGCAGCGGATGCTCGGTAGCCGCAGCGAGGCCGAGGACGCGGTGCAGGAGACCTGGCTGCGCTTCTCCGGCGCGCTGAGCGACCCGGAGGAACGCGCCCGCGTACGCGATCTGCGCGGCTGGCTCATCACCACCTGCTCCCGGATCTGCCTGGACGTGCTCCGCTCCGCCCGGGTGCGCCGGGAGGCGTACCCCGGTCAGTGGCTCCCCGAGCCGATGGTGACAGCGGTGCCGGCGGCGGACGGGTTCGCGCCCGACCCGGCCGAGCGGGCGGTACGCGCCGACCAGCTCGGCACCGCGCTGCTGGTGGTGCTGGAACGGCTGACGCCGGAGCAGCGGGTGGCGTTCGTGCTGCACGACGTGTTCGCGGTGCCGTTCTCCGGCGTGGCGGACGTGCTCGCGGTGACGCCGGAGGCGGCCCGTCAGCTGGCGTCGCGCGCCCGCCGGGCGGTGCACGGGCCGGACGCGCCCCGGCACAGCGCCGACCTCGCCGAACAGCGGCGGGTGCTCGCCGCGTTCGCCGCCGCCGTGGAGTCCGGTGAGCTGGAGCAGCTGGTCCGCGTACTCGCCCCGGACGTCGTGTCGATCGGCGACGCCGGCGGCCACTTCCCGGCCGGCCGCCGGCCGGTGGTCGGCGTCGACTCGGTCGCCCGCCTGCTCCTCGGCCTGTACGGCCAGGCCCGGCAGCGGGGTGGCCTGCGCGGACGCCCGGTGCTGGTGGACGGCACACTGGGATGGCAGACGGAGTTCTTCCACCGGGACGGGCGAACCATCCGGATGGTCACCTCGTTCGCCGTCCACGAGGGGCGGGTCACCGGCGTGTTCAACCAGCTCAACCCAGCCAAGGTCGGCGAGCTGCCGCCGCTGGGACCGGACGCCGCCTGGCCGCCGCGCTGGTGAGCCGGCTCAGACCACCAGTGCGAGC
Source organism: Micromonospora sp. ATLC20 (assembly GCF_057196585.1). NCBI lineage: Bacteria > Bacillati > Actinomycetota > Actinomycetes > Micromonosporales > Micromonosporaceae > Micromonospora > Micromonospora sp. ATLC20. Next base: position 14,886 of record NZ_JBXUOV010000006.1, on the reverse strand, counting down.
CACTTCCGGTACGACGTGGCGAACGGCTCGGTGCCGTCGCCGAGCGCGCCGAGCAGCCAGCGGGACGCGGCCTCGGCCTCGGTGACCACGTCCTCCGGGTAGCCCCAGCGGGCCCGGTGCACGGCGAACTCGTCCTCGTCGCGCAGCTCGACCAGGCCGGTCTCGCGGCGACGCACCACGTCCAGGTCGAGGTCGATCAGGTGGACCGTCTCCTCGCCCTCCCAGCGGGCCGGGGTGGCGATGTCGCAGTAGACCTCGCTGGTGCGCGGCGGCGGGTTGAACATGCCGGTCCACCAGCCGTGGTGCGGCACCAGCAGGACGAACGGGATCCGCTCGACCGACGGGCGGCCGTGGTAGACGGACTCGGTGCCGGCGGGCACGCCGAGCCAGACGCCGAGATCGTCCTCGGCGAGCCGGCGGGCCGGGTAGTCGCGGTGTGCGCTGCCGTCGTACTTGCGGTAGATCACGCGGACCACATCGCTCGGCATGCCTGGCACCCTAACCGATTCCGGCCACGCCACGCGATCGGGAGGTAACCGGACGCGACCCGCCGTCCCGCCACGCCGTCGGAGCGGCCGGACCCCCGTCGGTGCCGGCGGGTACGGTCGCACGGTGACCCCGTCCCGCACCGCCACCGGCCCGGCCGTCCCGAAGAAGCGCCGCAAGGGCCGCGCCGGTGCCGGAGAGCTGCTGACCGCCGCGGTGGGCGCGGTTCCGGGCGGCGCGGCCCGGCCGGGTCAGCAGCAGATGGCCGAGGCGATCGAGCGCAGCATCGCCTCCGGAGAGCATCTGCTGGTGCAGGCCGGCACCGGCACCGGCAAGTCCCTGGCGTACCTCGCTCCGGCGCTGACAGTGGACGGGCCGGTGGTGGTCTCCACCGCCACGCTGGCGTTGCAGTCCCAGCTCGTCGAGCACGACCTGCCGAGGCTGGCCGACGCGGTCGAGCCGGTGCTGGGCCGCCGCCCCACCTTCGCCGTGCTGAAGGGGCGTCACCACTATCTCTGCCTGGCCCGGCTGGACAGCTCGGTCGAGGACGAGCCGGACGACGCGCTGTTCGACGCGCCGCGCGCCGGCAACAGCGGCGGCACCAAGTGGCTCGGCGAGGCGGGCCGGCTGGGCAAGCAGGTGCAGCGGCTGCGCGACTGGGCCGAGGAGACCGCCACCGGCGACCGCGACGAGCTGGATCCGGGCGTGGACGACCAGGTGTGGCGCAGCGTGTCCATGCCGGCCCGGGAGTGCGTGGGTGCGAGCCGCTGCCCGTTCGGGCAGGAGTGCTTCGCGGAGGCGTCCCGGGCGCGCGCCCGCGAGGCCGACATCGTGGTCACCAACCACAGCCTGCTCGCCGTCGACATGCTCGCCGGGCGGCACATCGTGCCGCCGCACAAGCTGCTCGTGGTGGACGAGGCGCACGAGCTGGCCGACCGGGTCTCGTCGGCCGCCCAGGCGGAGCTGGTGCCGGAGCTGATCGACAGGTCCACCCGGCGGGCCCGGCCGCTGCTGCGTCCCGACGTGGCCGAACGGCTCACCGAGGCGGGTGACGCGCTCGCCGTGGGGCTGGCCGAGGCGCCGGCCGGGCGGCTCACCGCAGGTCTGCCGCCCGCGCTGCGCGAGGCGTGCACGCTGCTGGACTCGGCGACCCGGGCCGCGCTGGAGGGGATCGGCGACGTGAAGGCCGACGACCCCGATCCGGTACGCAAGCAGCAGGCCAAGGCCGTGCTGGACGAGCTGTCCACCACCGCCCAGCGGCTGTTGGAGGAGGCCGACCACGACGTCGCCTGGGTCGAGAAGCCGGACAACGGCAGTCGCCGGGCACTCGTCGTCGCGCCGCTGTCGGTGGCGGGCACGCTCGCCACCCACCTGTACGAGGAGCGCACGGTGGTCGCCACCTCGGCCACGCTGGCGCTGGGCGGCCGCTTCGACACGGTGGCCCGGGCGCTGGGGCTGGACGCGCCGCCGCCCGCCCCGCCGTCACCGGCCGCCGCCGCGATCGCCACCGCTGCCGCCGCGGGCCGTTCCCCGGTCACGCCGGTGGCCGCCGCCGAGGGCAGCCGCGCGTCGATCGGCACCGTCCCCGCGACCGAGGGGCCGGGCTGGAGTTCGCTCGACGTCGGCTCGCCGTTCGACTACGCCCGGCAGGGCATCCTGTACGTCGCCGCGCACCTTCCCCGCCCCAGCGTCTCCGGGTTGCCCGGACCGGCCGGTGAGGAGTTGCTGGCGCTGGTCGAGGCGCTCGGTGGTCGTACCCTCGGGCTCTTCTCGTCGCGACGGGCCGCGCAGCAGGCCGCGGAGCTGGTGCGCGCGCGGACCGACCTGCCCGTGCTGCTCCAGGGCGAGGAGGCGCTGCCGCTGCTGGTACGCCGGTTCCGTGAGGTGCGGGAGAGCTGCCTGTTCGGGGTGATGTCGCTCTGGCAGGGGGTGGACGTGCCGGGCGACGCCTGCCAGCTCGTGGTGATCGACAGGTTGCCGTTCCCCCGCCCGGACGAGCCGCTCGCGGCGGCGCGGGCGGCGGCGGTGGACGCCGGCGGCGGCTCGGGTTTCGCGGCGGTGAGCGTGCCGATCGCGGCGGTCCGGCTGGCCCAGGGTGTCGGCCGGCTGATCCGGGCCACCGGTGACCGGGGCGTGGTGGCGGTGCTCGACTCGCGGCTGGAGACGGCACGCGGGTACGGCCCGTTCCTGCGCCGCTCGCTGCCGCCGTTCTGGTACACCACCCGGCCCGAGGTGGCCCGGGGCGCGCTGGAACGGCTCGCCAAGAGCTGACGCCCGCGCCTCCCCGGGCGGGGTGACGCGGGCGTCGGCGGGTCTTTCCTGTTCAGGGCGCCTGGGAGGCGACCACCACCGCGTCCGGCGGGGTGTCCGGCACGGTACGCGCGGCGAGCCGGCGCACCGCGGTGTTGAGGACGGCGATCAGCGGCACCGCGACCAGCGCGCCGGCGATGCCGGCGAGCACCACTCCGGCGGCGATGCCGATGATCACGGCGAGCGGGTGGATGGCCACCGCGCGCCCCATGATCAGCGGCTGGAGCACGTGGCCCTCGACCTGCTGCACGCCGACCACCACGCCGAGGATGATCAGGGCGGTCACCGGGCCGCTGTCGACGAGCGCGACCAGCACGGCCACCACTCCGGACAGGAACGCGCCGACGATCGGGATGAACGCGCCCAGGAAGACCAGCGCGGCCAGCGGGAACGCGAACGGGATGTCGAACAGCACCAGGAAGATGCCGATGCCGACCGCGTCGATGAAGGCGACGAGCACCGTGGCCCGCACGTAAGCGCCGAGCGTCGCCCACGACGCGCGACCGGCGTCGTCGACCTTCCAGCGGGCCGCGACCGGCAGCAGCCGGACCAGGAACCGCCAGATCGAATTGCCGTCACGCAGGAAGAAGAACGTGGCGAACAGCACGAGCACGGTGCCGGTGAGCACCTCGGCGAGCGTGGCGGCGGTGCTGAGCGCACCGCTGGTGAACCGCTCGGTGTTGCCGTTGATCCAGTTCTGCGCCTCGTTGATGTAGCGGTCGAGCTGGCTGTCGGACAGGTGCAGCGGGCCGGTCTTGAACCAGTCCTGGATCTGCCGAACGCCCTGCGAGGACTTCTCGCTCAGCTCCGGTACGCCCTTGATGAACTCGTTGACCACCAGCGTCAGCGTGCCCACCACGGCGGCCAGGCCGCCGACGAGCACCACGCCGGTGGCCAGGGAGCGGGGCAGGCGGGCCCGGAGCAGCCAGCCGACCGCCGGGGCGAGCAGCGCGGAGAGCAGCAGCGCCACGGTCAGCGGGATGATCACGATGCTGATCGTGCCGACGATCTTGAGCAGGGCCCAGGTGACGATGCCGATCACGATCAGGCGCCAGCACCACGCGGCGGCGATGCGCAGCGCGTGCGGCACCTCCGTGTCGTCCCGGCTCACAGTCGAGGAGTGCATCGCCGCCGGCGGCTGGACGCCCACCACCGTCGCCTCCGGCGCGGCGGGCGGCCCGGGCGAGGCGGGCGTGGCCACGCCCCCGTCCGCCGCCTCCGCGGCGGCTGCCCGCCGGGTCCGGGCGGCTTCGCGGCCCGACTCGTACGCACGGCGGAGCCGTCCGCGCATCCGCTCCATGCGGCTCAAGCGCACCTCCGGCAAATCGGCCCCACCGGGTCACAGGGGGCACAGGATACGTCCGTACGCCCCACCCTAGGGCGACTCGGCCACACATTGCCCTCCCGGCGCTCTCACCAACCACGCCGGAATCGACGGACGGCCACGCGGTAGCGTCTTCGCGTGACCGCCGACCAGAGTCTCGACGCCGGGCTGCCGATCCGCCTGCTGCACGACCGCGTGCTGGTGCGTACCGAGGGTGCGGAGGGGGAACGCCGCTCCACCGCCGGCATCGTGATCCCCGCGACGGCCGCCGTGGGCAAGCGGCTGGCCTGGGCCACAGCGGTCGGCGTCGGGCCGAACGTCCGCGCGATCGTGGCCGGTGACCGGGTGCTGTTCGACCCGGACGACCGCTCCGAGGTCGAGTTGCACGGGCGGGCGTACGTGCTGCTGCGCGAGCGGGACGTGCACGCCGTGGCGGCCGAGCGGGTGGAGAGCACCGCCGCCGGCTCCACCGGTCTGTACCTGTAGTCCTCCCCTCCGACGCCGCTCGCTCCGCGGCGGTGCCGTTTGCGGCGCTGCCCGGCGGGAAGCCCAGGCACCTCAGCGCGCCCTGGGGAGGGACACCATGCCGGTAGTGATCAAGAAGATCCTCGCCTGGGGATTCCTCGCGTTCCTGATCTACTTCATGGCGTTCCGGCCGGACGGCGCGGCGCAGGTGTTCAAGGGCATCGGGGCCGCGCTGATGGCCATCGCCCAGGGGCTCGGCGACTTCCTGACCGGCCTGATGAGCTGACCGGCGTCCCCGACGAACCGGCCGGCCTCAGCGCCCGGGGTGCCAGGGCGCGCCCGGGTCGTGCCAGCCGCCCGGGCCGTGACCGCTCGGGCCGTAGCCGCTCGGCGGGAAGGCGGGCGGCGGGGCCAGCACCACCGGGATCGGCACCACCGGGTCGTCCGGCGCCTCCACCGGGCGCTGCGAACCGTCCGGGAACCGCAGGTGGTAGCGCTGACCGTCCCAGACCCCGACGGGCGCCTGCGGGTCACGACCGACGAAGTACGACCGGTACGCGGTGATCGCGTCCAGCAGCTCCCGTTCCTCCCGTGCCGTCCGCTCCCGCTCGGCGGGCTTGTGATCGAGCCCCCGGCGCATCCCGTCGCGCAGCAGCGCCAGCCGGGTCGCGGCGAACTGGTAGCCGCGCATCGCGCGTACCCCGCCCTCACCGGCGACCCGCCGGGCCCAGGTACGCGCCGCGTGCCGCCGGCCCAGGCTCCCCAGCGCCGCCACCTCGGGCGGGGTGAGCCAGCCCGCGCGTACGTAGTCGGGCAGCGTGCGCTCGGTGAGCCGGCCCTCCCAGGCGCGCAGCCAGATCGCCAGCCCCACCATCGCGAAGAAGATCGGCATCATCAGGCCGATGAAGCCGTAGAGCGCGATCACCGGCTGCCCGATGGCCTGGGCCAGCGTCGGCAGCAGGTTCCAGGTGCCGTGCAGGATCATCGCCACGAGCAGCCCGGCGAGCGGCGCGAGCACCCGTACCCGGCGGTCGGCGGTACGCGCCGCGATACCGAGCCCGACGCCGGTCATCGAGGTGAACAGCGGGTGGGCGAAGCCGAACAGCAGGATCCGGCCGATGAACAGCGCGATCACCAGTTGCGTGCCGGTGGCCGGGCCGTACTGCTCCACGCCGGTGCGGTAGCCGTAGCCGCCCAGGTAGAGGATGTTCTCCACCATGGCGAAGCCGACCGCGGAGAGCCCGCAGTAGACCAGGCCGTCGGTGATCCCGGAGAACTCGCGGCGCCGGAAGATCAGCAGCAGGAGCGGGCCGGCCGCCTTGGTCAGCTCCTCGATGAACGGGGCGACGAGCACCGCGGTGAGCGCGGCGGGCAGCCCCAGGTCGTCGAAGATCTGCGCGCCGGTCTGGTTGACCTTCAGCGAGATGGCGGTGGAGACGAAGGCACCCCAGGCGAAGCAGAAGACGAGGTAGGGCAGCGGCTCGGGCTCGTAGCGGTCGAGCCACAGGAGGCAGGCGACCAGCACCGGCACCGGCAGGACCGCCGCGACGGCGCCCACCAGGAGCGCCTCCGCGCCCAGGCTCTCACTCAGCTCGTAGACCATGTAGAGCGCGCCGGCCGCGATCAGCAGCACCACCCCGGCCAGCACCATCGCCCGTCGCCAGCCGAACCGGCGCGACGGCATCCCGGGCGTCGGCGCCCCCGCGGGCGGGGCGGCGGGCGCGTGCGGTGGCGGCGGTGCTGCGCCGGGCGGGGTGTCGGCCATGCGGTCAGCGTAGTCACCCGCGACCCACTGGTCCGGTCGCATCGTCACGGCTATGCTCCCGAACAGGTCACGAGCGCCAGCGTCAAGCCCCGGCTTGCTGGCCGGCAACCCTCGTCGAGGTTCGCGGTGGGGTGCCCCGGGTGATGACCGGGCCCGGTGCCGCTCCGCGCGCCGGGCAAGCGCGGACCCCGTCCCGGCACGCCTGGGGTCCCTGTGACCCGGAGGCTCCGGCATGACCGTCACCCTCGTACCCTCGCTGCCCGTGCTGCCCGCGCCGGCCCGGCCCGACCCGCTCGGCGTGCTCGGCGTACCGGGGGAGATCAACCTGGACCACGCCGCCAGCGCGCCGTGCGCGCGGGCCGCGGCCGACGCGGTGGCCGGGCTTCTTCCCTGGTACGCGAGCGTGCACCGGGGCGCCGGCGCGCTGTCGCGGCGCTGCACGCTGGCCTACGAGCGGGCCCGGCAGACGGTAGGCGACTTCCTCGGCGCCCGCCCCGGCGACCACGTGATCTTCACCCGGAACACCACCGACGCGCTTAACCTGCTGGCCCGGGCGCTGCCCGCCGGCACCACCGTGATCACGTTCGGCGGCGAGCACCACGCCAACCTGCTGCCCTGGCCGCGCGGCTCGGTACGGCTGCCGGTGCCGGACAGCCCGGCCGGGGCGGTCCGGTCCCTCGCGGCGGCGCTCGGCGAACTGGCCCGCGACGCCCGGCCCGGCCTGCCGGTGCTGGTGGCGGTCACCGGCGCCGGCAACGTCACCGGCGAGTGCCTGCCGGTCGCCGAACTGGCCCGGGTGGCGCACCGGTACGGCGCCCGCATCCTGGTCGACGCCGCGCAGCTCGCCCCGCACGCCCCGGTCGACCTGACCGCGCTCAACGTGGACTACGTGGCAGTGTCCGGGCACAAGCTGTACGCCCCGTTCGGCGCGGGCGTGCTCGCCGGGCGCGCGGACTGGCTGGACACGGCCCCGCCGTACCTGGCCGGAGGCGGCGCCACCAGCCACGTCGGCGCGGCGACGCACGAGGTGCGCTGGACGACCGGCCCGGCCCGGCACGAGGCCGGCACTCCGAACCTGCTCGGCGCGGTGGCGCTCGCCGCGGTCTGCGAGGCGCTCGGCGCGGCCGACCGGGACGCGCTGCACGCCCGGGAACAGGCGCTGCTGGCACGGCTGCGTACCGGCCTGGCCGCGCTGCCGGACGTGGTGGAGCTGCGCATGTTCTCCCCCGAAGCGCCCCGGGTGGGCATCGTCAGCTTCGTGGTCGCCGGGCGGGACTCCGCCGAGGTGGCCGCCCACCTGGCGAGCCGGCACCGGATCGGGGTACGCGACGGCCTGTTCTGCGCCCACCCGCTGACCCGGCGCCTGCTGGCCGAGGCCGCCGCCCGTACCGGCCGCACCGACCTGCCACCGACAGCCCTACGAGCCAGCCTCGGCCTGGGCACCACGCCGAGCGAGGTAGACGCCCTACTGACGGCCCTGACCCACCTCTCCTAGCCCTCTCCCCCGCCGCACCCCACCCACTCACTCCCCCGCCTCGTCGATCATGAAGTTGGCCGGCCCGGAAAGCGCTTTCCCGGCAGCTAACTCCATGATCGCCGCCGGACGGGTAGCCGGGCGAGCCCGCCCCCGCGCAGCCTCACCCCCGCCCGGACCACGTGCGGTGATCAAGGAGTTTGTGCACTAGTTGATCTCCTCGGAGTCCACTAACTCCTTGATCAACGCGGTAAGGCGGGGGCGGGAGCGGGGCGGGGGGCGGGGGGCGGGGCGGGGTCAGCCGACGGGTGGGGCTGTGGGTGGGTGGGCGGCGGGGTTCTGGGCTGCGGGTTCGCCCTGGCGGTTCTCGCCGAACGCCTGCCGGACCAGCCGGTTCGCCTCCTCCTGCTCGATCCCGGAGGCCACCATCAGATCGCTCGCCGTGGTACGCACCTGCGCGATCACCACGCTGCCGGAGAAGCCGACCCCCTCGGCGTACGCCCGGCCGGCCTCGCTCACCGCGCGCAGCGACCGTTCGCGGGCCTCCTGCGGCTCCTGCCCGGCGGCGAACTCCTGGCGGAGCAGGCGCACCGACTCGGCCAGGTGACCTATCGCGTCCGGCATCGGCTCAGGGACCGGCTCGTCGTCCTCGATCATGGTGACCGCGCGGCGGATCAGCGTGCCGCTGTTGCGCATCGCCCGGTCGATCGGGTCGGCCGCCTCCGCGTAGTGGGTCAGCTCGCTGCGCCGGTGCCAGCGGGCCGGGGAGAGCGTGCTGGTCTCCTTGGCGCCCTCGATCGCCTCGGAGAGCGCGGCCAGTTCCTCCTTGTTCTCGCGCAGCCGGAACAGCGCCCGCTGGGCCGCGTCCCGGTCCCGGTTGCGCACCGCGTCGGCGCAGGCGTCGAGCTGGCCGGCGAGCAGGTCCAGCGCGGGCCGGGCGGCCCGGTTGATCACCCGTAGCGGGTTGAGCGGCAGCAGGATGGCGGTGACCAGCAGCGCGATGCCGCCGCCGAGCAACGCGTCGATGAACCGGGGGAACTCCAGGTTCTCGGTGGACGGGCTGAGCGTCACGATCAGCACCGCGGTGGCCGCGGCCTGGATCACGATGGCGACACTCGCCCCGGCGAAGATGCTCAGCAGGATCGCCGAGGTCACCACGAGCGCGAGCTGCCAGGCGCCGGTGCCGACGAAGTAGATGAGCGCGTCGCCGACGAGCACGCCGACGGCCACGCCGACGATCAGCTCGACCGTACGCCGGAACCGCTGCCCCACCGAGGCGGCGAGCGTGCCCACCGCGGAGATCGGGGCGAAGACCGGCTGCGGGTTCTTCAGCAGCCGGTGCGAGATCAGATAGGCCAGACCGGCCGCGAGGCCGGCCTGCACGGCGAGGCCGAACGCGGTACGGACCCGGTGCAGCCGGTCGTGCAGCGTCGCCTTGCCCCGGTGCCGCAGTTCCTCCATCGCGGAGGCGATCCGCTGCCCGTCCCGGTCCGCCAGCCCTTCGCGCAGCTTGCCACGACGCAGGAACTGCAGTCGTCCGTCCCGGGCCATGGCCGGTACTACCCGTACCGCTCCGGCTGAATCCCTCCGACCGGGCCGGAGTGGGGCAGACTGCACCCGATGGACGACCTGACGGCACGCTGGCGGGACACGGCACGGGCGGCGGGCGCGACCGATCCGGCGGCTGTCGACCGGGCCGGTGCCCGGCTGCTGGCGGGCTGGCGGGAGCCGCACCGGCGCTACCACGACGAGGCGCACCTGCGGGCGGTGCTCGACGTGGTCGACGCGTACGCCGGTCTGGCCCGCGACCCGGACCTGGTCCGGCTGGCGGCGTGGTGCCACGACGCGGTCTACGACCCGCGCGCGGCGGGCAACGGCAACGAGCGGGCCAGCGCCGACCTGGCCGGGGAACTGCTGGCCGCCGCCGGGCTCCCGGCCGCGACGGTGACCGGGGTACGCCGCCTGGTGCTGCTCACCGCCGGCCACGCGGTCGGGCCGGACGACCCGGACGGCGCGCTGCTGTGCGACGCGGACCTGGCGGTGCTCGCCGCCTCGGCGGAGCGCTACGACAGGTATGCCGTGGCGATCCGCGCCGAGTACGCGCACGTGCCCGATCCGGACTTCCGCACCGGCCGGGCCGCGGTGCTGCGGCACCTGCTCGACCTGCCGGCGCTGTACCGCCTACCCGAGCCGCACGCCCGCTGGGAGGACCGGGCCCGGGCCAACCTGTCCCGGGAGCTGGCCGCGCTCACCTGAGACGCGGTGCTTCGGGCGGCGCAGACCGGCGTCCCGCAGCAGGCGGACGATCTCCCGCGAGGGCACGACGGTGGCGCCCAGCCAGACCGCTGTCCGGAACCGCTCGGCGGGCACGTCGTAGTGGTCGCGGTCGAAGCCGCGCCGGGGCGCGCCGAGCATCTCGGCGAACGCGTGCAGCTCGGCGTAGGAGACGTCGCTGATCAGGTGCGACCAGAGCCGGCCGCGCCAGGGCACGGCGGGCGGGTCCAGGTAGAGCACGGCAACAGACGGTACGCCGGTAGCCTTCCCGGCATGGCCGCCCATCCCCTCCTCGACGACCTGCGGGCCGCGCTCGGTGACGCCGCCGTGCTGACCGACCCGGACCTGCTGGCCGGGCATGAGCGCGACGAGGCCGACCTGTGCGACTCGGGCACCCCGCTGGCGGTGGTACGCCCCCGCGACACCGACGAGGTGGTGGCGGTGGTCCGCGCGGCCGGACGGCACGGCGTACCCGTGGTGCCGCAGGGTGCGCGGACCGGGCTCGCCGGCGCGGCGAACGCGGTCGACGGCGCGGTGGTGGTGAGCACCGTGGCGATGGACGCGGTCCGGGAGATCGACCCGGTCGGCCGGATCGCTGTGGTGCAGCCGGGCGTGGTGAACGCGGCGCTGGCCCGCGCGGTACGGGAGCACGGCCTCTGGTATCCGCCGGACCCCGGCTCGTGGGAGTCGTCCACGATCGGCGGCAACGTGGCCACGAACGCCGGTGGCATGTGCTGCGTGAAGTACGGCGTGACCAGCGAGTACGTGCTGGGCCTGGAGGTGGTGCTCGCCTCCGGCGAGGTGCTGCGCACCGGGCGGCGTACCGCCAAGGGCGTAGCCGGGTACGACCTGACCCGCCTGTTCGTGGGCTCGGAGGGCACGCTCGGCGTGATCACCGAGGTGACCGTGGCGTTGCGTCCGGCCCCGGAGGAGTCACTGACCCTGGTCGCGGTCTTCCCCACCGTGGCGACTGCAGGTGGCGCGGTCGCCGGGATCGCCGAGCGCGGGCTCACGCCGAGCCTGCTGGAACTGCTGGACCGGACGCATCTGCTGGCGATCGAGGCGTACCGGCCGATGGGTCTGCGCACCGATGCCGAGGCGCTGCTGCTCGCGGCGGTGGACACCGGCACACGGGCCGCCGACGACCTGGCCCGGCTCGCCGAGGTGTGCACGGCGGCGGGCGCCGACGAGGTCTACGCGGCCACCGACGCGACCGAGGCGGCGGCCCTGCTCCAGGCGCGGCGGCTGGCCCACCCGGCGATGGAGCGGTTCGCCGCCGAGACGTTCCCGGGCGGCAACGGCGGCCTGGTCATCGACGACGTGGCGGTGCCGCGCGGCCGGCTGGCGGAGCTGCTCGACGGGGTGGCCCGGATCGCCGAGGCGTGCCGGGTGCCGATCGGGGTGGTCGGCCACGCCGGCGACGGCAACATGCACCCGAACATCGTGGTAGACCGGGCCGATCCGGCGAGCCTGGCCCGGGGACGGCAGGCCTTCGACGAGATCATGCGGCTGGGGCTCGACCTGGGCGGCACCTGCACCGGGGAGCACGGCGTCGGGCTGCTCAAGCGGGACTGGCTGGCCCGCGAGATCGGCCCGGTGGGCGTACGCGTGCACCAGGCGATCAAGGCGGCGCTGGACCCGGCCGGGCTGCTCAACCCCGGCAAGGTTTTCTAGCCCTTGTCCTCCGCGGGCGTGGCCTGGGTGACGAGCAGCAGCACGTCGTAGGCCACCTTCGGCTTCGGCTCACCCGGGCAGTCCTGGATGGTGACGGTCAGGTCCGGCGGCACGAGCAGCGTCGAGGTCAGCACGCCGATGCAGCCCTGCTTGTAGTTGCGGGCCTGGTCGGTCTCCGTCGCGATCGCCGGGTCGGCGAGCATCCGCTGGAGCCGCCGCGTCTGGTCCGGGCTCAGCGTGCCGGTGGCGTCCACGCCGTCGCCGGCGCAGTCGCGGCACTGCCAGCGGCCGGACGGGTCCACGTCGAGGTTGCGGACCGGGCCGTCACCGAGCCGCTGCACCAGGGAGACGCGTCTGCCGTCCGGTGCCGGGCTCGCCGTGCCGGCCGCCCCGGGTGTGGTGGCGCCCTCGGCCCGGCCGAAGGAGCAGCCGGTCAGAGCGGTTGCCAGCAGCACAACAGCGGACAGGGCGGGGACGCGCAACCAGGATGGGCGGACCACGCGGGGAAACCTACACTTCCGTAGGTAGCGCGCACCAGCGGCCGAGCGGCCCGGGTCGGGGATCCCCTACCTGGGGGAGGCCGGAAGTTCAACGCCCGGGCCGTCGATCCCTCGGTCTGCCGCGAATCCGCGCACATCGGGCGCGCCGAGGCGGGCCGCGTCGGCCGCGATGTCGTCCGGCATGAGCTGCGACTCCCGCTCGGCCAGCACCCGCGCCCGGTAGTGGGCGACCTCCCGGTCCCGGGTCGCCGCGTCCCAGCCGAGCACCGCACCCATCAGCTCGGCGGCGTGCTCCGCCGACTCCAGGCCGCGGTGGCTGGTCTCGATGGAGATCCGGGTACGCCGGGTGAGCACGTCCTCCAGGTGCAGCGCGCCCTCGGCGCGGGCGGCGTACGTCACCTCGGCGGCGAGGTATTCCGGTGCGCCCGCCAGCGGCGAGCCGAGCAGCGGGTCGGCGTCGACCAGGGCGAGCAGGTCCAGGGTGAGGCTGCCGTAGCGCTCCAGCAGGTGCTCGACCACGCCGACCGCCACCCCGTGCCGGCGGGCCAGGTCGGCCCGGTCCCGCCACATGGCGGCGTACCCGTCGGCGCCGAGCAGCGGCAGGTCGGCGGTACGCGAGGAGCGGGTCCGGCCGAGCCGGTGCATGGCGCGGTCGACCACGTCCGAGGCCATCACCCGGTAGGTGGTGTATTTCCCGCCCGCGACCAGCAGCAGGCCGAGCATCGGCTCCACCACGGCGTGCTCGCGGGACAGCTTGGAGGTGGAGTCCGCCTCGCCGGCCAGCAGCGGGCGCAGCCCGGCGTAGACGCCCTCGATGTCGGCGGTGGTCAGCGGCCGGTCCAGCACGGTGTTGACCTGCGACAGCAGGTAGTCGATGTCGCTCGCGGTCGCGGCCGGGTGGGACCTGTCGAGTTGCCAGTCCGTATCGGTGGTGCCGATGATCCAGTGCCCGCCCCAGGGGATCACGAACAGCACGCTCGTCGCGGTACGCAGGATCAGGCCGGTCTCGCCGACGATCGCCGAGCGGGGCACCACGAGGTGCACCCCCTTGGAGGCCCGGACCCGCAGCTTCGGGCGCAGCCCGACGTCGTTGAGCATCCGCGACATGTCGTCGCTCCACACGCCGGTGGCGGCGATCACGGTGCGGGCGCGTACCTCGAACTCGGCGTCCGGCGAACCGGCGGGCGCCTCCAGGTCGCGGACCCGCACGCCGGTGACCTCCCGGGCCTGCCGGGTCAGGCCGACCGCGCGGGCGCTCGTCACCACAGTCGCGCCGAGGCTCGCCGCGGTGCGCGCCAGCGTCACCACCAGGCGGGCGTCGTCGACCTGGCCGTCGTAGTAGCGGATCGCGCCGGCCAGCTTGTCCGGCCGGAGGCTGGGGAAGATCCGGCGGGTGCCCTCGCGCGTGAGGTGCCGGTGCAGCGGCATGCCGCGCCCGCCGCCGAAGACCCCGGCGAACGCGTCGTACGCGGCCACGCCGAGACCGTAGTAGGAGCGGCGGAAGAACCGCCGGGGCAGGTCACGCGCGCCGCCCTCGGCGGGCAGCGGCACCAGGATCGGCACCGGCCGGACCAGGTGCGGCGCGAGCCGGGTGGCGAGCAGGCCGCGCTCGGTCAGCGCCTCGTGGACCAGGTGGAACTCCAGCTGCTCCAGGTAGCGCAGGCCGCCGTGGATCAGCTTGCTGGACCGGCTGGACGTGCCGGCGGCGTAGTCGCGCGCCTCCACCAGGGCCACCTTCAGCCCTCGGGACGCGGCGTCGAGCGCGGCGCCCGCTCCGGTCACGCCACCGCCGATGACCAGCACGTCGAACCGCTCGGCCCGGAGCCGGCGCAGGTCGTCGGCGCGGCGCTCGGGGGACAGCCGGCCGGCCGTGGATCGGGACACACTCGGGTCACGCACCAGTCAACGGTAACCGTCCCGGGCGCGCGGCGACACGGCCCGGCCGTACCGTGATGACCATGCTGACCGGTCCGCCGCTCGCCCCCGTACCGCCGCCGCCACCGCGCGAGACCGGTCCGTGGCCGGTCGTCGCGGCGGTGGCGACCGGGGTGTGGATCGTGCTGGTCACCGTGCCGGGCCAGGTCACCGGCTGGCTGGTCGACCAGGTGGCGCTGGTCATCGGCGCGGACCGGCCGGTGGCGGCCTGGCCGGTGGTGGCGGTGGCCACGGTGCTGCTGGCGGGCGCCCCGGCGCTGGCGCTGGCGCTCGCGCCCCGCTCCCCCGCGCTGCGGGCGACCGGCCGGGCCTGGACCGCCGCCGTGGTGGCGCTCGGCGTGACCACGCTGCTGCGGACGGTGCCACCGGTACACCACGAGGCGTACCTGGCCGCGCTCGCGGTGACCGCCGCGGTGCTCGCGCTCGTCGCCGTCCGTCTCGGCCGGGTCCGGCCACCGGTGGTCGTGGACGCGGCCCCGGAGGGCCGGTTCGGCTCGGTGTCGCTGCTGGCGATCGCGGCCGGGCTGGCCGTACTCCTGCCGTGGGCCTGGGTGGGCGCGCTCGGCGGAGCGCTGGAGACGTTGCTGGCCGCCCTGGCCGCCGCCGCGTTGGGCGCGCTCGCCGGGGCGCTGCTCGGCGCCGGCTTCTGGGCCGCGTTCGGGCCCGGCCCGGTCCGGCT